>DATDGH010001020.1:0-3241 GCA_036522215.1 Candidatus Angelobacter sp.
ATGCAGTTGCGGAGAGGCGCCTGGTGTTGCTGAAGTTTGTGAGCCCTGATTCGGCAAATACACCTGGTGCATCGCATCCATCCGGGGCGCACTTCATCACCATCAACTTCAATGCTGTACGCGACGTGCTTCGAAAGCGGACCGCTGCCAGGTAAAAACGGGCAAAGGAGAAAGTCAGTTCACTGCTTGCGCCGCAGCGCCCGCCGCACAATCTCTTTGACCAGCTTGCGGTGATCGGCTACGCACCAGCTTCCGGAGGCGGACTCTTCAAATGGCACCAATGCGGGATTGGGGTTTGCTTCCAGAAAGAACCACTCGCCGGAGGGGGTCAGCCGCAGGTCCAGCCGTCCGTAGTCTCTCATGCCGAGCGCCTGGAACGTGCGCCAGGCCGGCGGCTCCAGAGAGCGTTGCTGCTCGGGCGTGAGTTGCGCGAAGATGGTTCTGATTTTCCACCGCCGACGGTATTTTTTGTCGTGCTTGAACCGGTACGATGCGAGCCGCGGAGCATCCAGCGTCGTGCTTCTAACCACGAACTCCCGCACCGGCATCAATCGCTTCCCGGCAATCCCAACCATGATGTCTCGTCCGGGAATGTATTCCTCGCAGATCACCGCATCCCAGCCTGATCGGCGCACCACGGCGATTTGTTTCAAGAGCGATTGTTTGTTCTCCACCAGCGAGGTCTGATGGATGCCTTCGGACCCGTCTCCGAACCTGGGTTTTACCACCACGGGAAAGCGCAACTTACACGGCGGGCACGGCTCGTTTGACTTGAAGGTAAAAAATGCCGGCACGCGAAAGCCCTCTCGCGCCGCCACCAGTTTGCTCAGCATTTTGTCGCGGCACAACATCATGCCATCGCATCCGGTGCCGGTGTAGGGAATTCTGACCAGGTCCATCAGCGCGCAGATGTGACTATCTTTCCTGCGGTCCCCATCGCTATGCTCGGTGAGATTGAAGACCAAGGATGGCCTGAGGTCGTCGATCATCTTTACGAAATCCGGAACACCGGTGTAAGGACGCACCAGGACGCGCTTCACGAAGGTGCGGAGGGCATCGACAACGAATCGGTCCGCCGCTCCAGCGACAAACCCCTTGTTGCCCGCAAGGAGCACCTCGTCATCCACCAGTACTAGGACTGTTCGATTCATCATCCTGTTCGAAATGTGAACAACGCCAAGACGCAACAGTTTATACTGACCCGCGATTTCCAATCATCCAGGCGAGGCTCTCTTTAATATGCGTTTGGCATTGGTGGTGGCATTGTTCCTGGGTGCTGTCTTCCCGTCCGCATCTCCCCCGGCGCGCACCTGGCAGGAATTGGGCCCACGCTCCAGCGGCAGAGTGAGCGCCATTGCCGTAAGCGACATGCAGCACATTTGGGCTGCCTCTCCCGGAGGTGGAGTTTGGAAAACCGTTGACGGCGGTTCCCGCTGGACCTGGGCGGGCAACTACGGTCTGGGAGATTTCACTGCGCTGGATCTGGTTTTTGACCGCAACGATCCCAACCGGCTCTACCTGCGGACATGGAATGGGCTTCTGGTTTCGACGGATGGCGCCGCCCACTGGAAACAGACGCTCTATGGGCAAGGCCAGAGCGGAGATACCTCGTTCTATCAGCCGGCTTTTATGTGCGGAGTTTTCCCCGCGTGTCCACCGTATGCCAGCGTTACCCAGTTTGAGCCCCGGCCTTTCACGCAGATGGTATTCTCGCCCCGGCAGAGCATCCTGTTAACGGCGCTGCCCTGCGGTGGCCTGCAATACTCTACAGATTCAGGCAACACCTTCAAGCAGCTTTGGCCTTTCCCTGGCGCGCATCCGGAGACGAATCCCGATAATTGCATCATCTCCATTGCCGCAGATGAAGCTACCGACAAGATTTATTTTGCTCCCATGGGAAGCGGAGACAACGTTCACCTCTACCGCAGCAGCGCTCCCTGGACGGCGACAGGACCGCCCTCCGGGCTTCGATGGGAGAAAGCCAATCAGGGGTTAGCTGGTGTTGAACCTGCAGCCTCACTGGTCTGGGGTGGAAGCGCAAACCGCCTGATGGCTGTGGTGACAGACTGGTCGGCGCAGCCAAGTCATGCAACTGCGTATCTATTTAACGGCGCCACCTGGACGCCCAAGCCGTTCAAGAATCCGTTGTGCATCATGTCGGACGCGCGGGCCCTGGTGTGGGGCGGCGGAAATGATTTTTTTGTCGGTGGCGTGACCTTTGGCTACACCGCCAATGCCGGTGACAAGTGGGTTTGTCCGGAGCTCAACCAGCAGTACGTTGACATTCGCTCCATTCATGCCGATCGCAAGCTCAGGCGCGTGTGGATTGGGGCCGACCAGAGCGCGCTGGAAGCTCATTTTGTGATTTCGAGTTATCCCTGGACGCCGGGCGTCTCTCTTGGTCCGCCGAGCGGCTCCTACGGATTGGGAATTTCGTCGTGGCAGACCTACACGGTCGCTTTGCCACCCGCGGGAGAACAGCGACGACGAGTGCTTGTCGGCGCTCAGGATGTTTCCGCCGCCTGTACAGATGATGACGGCGCGCATTGGCATCTGATTCCCACCGATGAATCGCAATCCATGATCTGGCGCAAGAATGGCGGAGGCGATGTGGTTTACAGCTACAGCACATTGGGAACGCTTCAGCGTTCCACCAATGCCGGCAGCGCGCCCACATGTGCCAACATAACTTTCACCAATGCCTCTCCTCCGGACTCATTGCGGGAGTCCAAAGGTTTTGTGGGCCCGCACACCATGGCGGTTCACCCCACGGAAAGCAATCGTCTCTACCTGGCGAGCGGGCGCAGCATTCTCTATACCACCAACAGTGGAGCGCATTGGGCCAGGGCTCCTTTTTCTGTGCCCGGACGCAGCAAGGTCCCCTCACCCACTTCCATCTTTGTTGATGAGAGCGGAGTCCTGTACGTGGGCACAGAGGACGGCGGGGCCTTCATCTGCAATGATGCGGTCCATCTGTGCGATGGCAGCGCCGGATCCGGCAAGTGGGAACCCTGGGGACTCAATTCCGCATCGCCGCGAATGATTACGGCAATTGTGGAATCGAATGCTCCTCCGGCCGCGCGCACTTTCTGGATGGCAACCAGCGAAGGCCTGTATCGCAAGCTGCCCGGACAAAGCCCCAGTCCCTGGACTAACGTCGCGCCCAATCCGGGCTACGTCTACAACGATGTGGCCGTGGACCCAACCTGTCATTCCAGAATCTACGCGGCTGTCGGCTATC
>DATDGH010001021.1:0-3392 GCA_036522215.1 Candidatus Angelobacter sp.
AGAAAGCAGGGGATAGGGAACAGCTCAGACACCGGTTTGGCCGGATTGAATAGTGTGTGACTTTCGGCTGCATCGCTGGTGGAGGCAATCGGGTCATCGGGTCATCGGGTCGTCGGGTCATCTGAAAACCGAGTGTAGCTGTGCTGCCTCTAAGCGGAGGAGTGTGCGTTTTATAAAAAATGGTAGCAGAAGAATGTTCCAGGGGCCCTGCAAAAACCTTCCGGGAAAACAGCAAAGCTGACAACATCCCAGGGGGAATCCTCATCTATTCCAACACTGCTGCCACTCAACTTCTGGCGGCGGCTTTTTGATTTTTTCAGAGCCGCGCAAACGGCTTTGTTGAGCAAGACGCAAGCAAAAGACATTTTTTCTGGCGACGAATTGGCGGTCAAATTGCCCGGCAGCCATTTTAGAGCCAGTGGGATCCCATGACTCAGGTGACTCAGGTTTACGCACCAGTTCCAAGCTCTAAAGAAAGCCACAACTCGGTTGATCCGCCTCGTGCCGTTCTCCGCGCCGATATCCCTGCCCTAGCCGGCCCGACCACGGGCTGTTGGGATGGTTGCAGGTGAGGGGTATGGATATTCGTGCGTTGGTTCTAGTGAGCAAAGCAGCAGAGGAAGCGGATCCGCTGCCCCTTTCCATGTTGGCTCCGGCTTTGCTGGAGGTGGCGGGGAGAAGTGCGCTGCAGCGCACAGTGGAACGTTTGTGCGAATTCGGCATTCAAACGACCACGGTCGTCCGAGACTCGGATGTGTCGATTGCCGCTGATGCCGGCAATGGACAGGGCGCCACCTACCTGACGACACCGCGGGAGCGATTCTGGCGTGCAGCCGAAAACGCGTTTAACGATCTGGCCCAGGAAGGGGCGGAGTTGGTGTTGTTGATGCACCTGGGTGGGTATGCGGAAGTCAATCTGGAAAAATTTGTGCAATTCCACCTGGACCAGGGTGCCCGCGTGTCTCAGATATCCGCAGGGGGGCAGCCAATCCAGATTTTCTGCATCAGCGCTTCGCGGCGCAACGACGCTGCATCTCTCCTTCGCAGCCAACTCGCTCGATGCAGAAGCGAATGTCCTCTCTTTGAGCATGAAGGCTATTTCAATGCCCTAGTTGAGGCGCGCGATCTGCGGCAGCTGGCCATCGATATTCTCACATTGAAAACTGAGACCAGGCCCTCAGGCACTCAAGTGCGGCCCGGGGTGTGGGTTGAGCGAAGGGCAGTGATTGAGAAAGGCGCCCGCGTGCTGGCCCCGGCTTTCATCGGGGCATCTGCGAAAGTACGCACCCACGCTGTGATCACGCGATGCTCCTGCGTGGAACAACGGGCCGAAGTCGATTGCGGTACGGTGGTGGAAAACTCGACGGTGTTGCCTTATTGCAGTGTGGGCGCCGGTTTGGATGTAGCCCACTCCGTGGTAGGGGCAGGGGTCCTGGCCAGCCTGCGTCGCGAGGTGAAGATAGAAATTGTGGACCGCAAGCTGATCGGATTTGTAGTGTCCGGCCGAGGGCAGCGTTTTTTGAATGCCGCTGTCGAATTAACCACCTATTTGCCAAGGCAAGTGTGGCGAGGATTGTTTGGTCCATCGCAGCCGCAACAGCCGGACCTGAGGACGGCGTTGCGCGATACATCACCTTCATTGGGCGGAGCGGCCGGCTATCAGACCTCAGCCTGCGATGCGGATGCGGCTGAAAAATTTCCGTCAACCCTGGCTGTAGCGAGGAGATATGGAAACCATTAGCAGACCTGTAGTTGTGAAACGCATGCCGGAGCGGCTGAACTCGCGCGCCGCGCGAGATTTTCTACGTGATGTGCAGCCTTTCCTTGTGACCGACCGCCCTCAACTTGTGTTCGATCTTTCTCAGGTGAAGCAGTTGGATGCCGCCGGAGTGGAAATGCTTCTGCGCTGCATGTCTGAAGCGCATAAGCGGGATGGCGACTTGAAGCTGGCCAGTCTTTCACCGCAAGCCGCGGTGGTTTTGGAACTAACCCGGACAGAACGGCTGTTCGAGGTCTATGAGAGCTCGACGGATGCTGTGCGCAGTTTCAGCGGCTTTCTTCCAAACGCGATGCGGCAGCAACTGCTGCATCGCCGGCAACCACCGGCTCCTCTGGCCGCATAGCTTGAAAGGTCGCTTATGTCTCAACCTCAAAGTGTGGTGACTTGCGCCGCAAGAGCAACTCCGCTGGGACCGACGACCGGAGAGCTGTCGCGGAAGGAATCACACGCGCGCGTGCTGAATGGAAGCATCATCATGCTTCTGAGCACTTCGCTGGTCAGCGTATTGAACTTCGCTTTCAATGTCTCCATGGCGCGCCTGCTGGGTCCGGCACAGTTCGGGCAGGTTACCGCGGCGGTAACAATTCTTATGCTGGCCTCCGCGATCACACTGGCGTTTCAGCTGGTTTGCGCGAAGTTTGTGGCCCGCAATGACACTCTTGGCGAAAAAGTCAGCGTCTATCGCTCGCTGCGGGGTAAAGCGTGGGTGGTTAGCCTGGGAGTAGGGGCAGCTCTTTTAATCGCGCAGAGGCCGGTGGCGGCATACCTCCATATTCCCGACCCGCGGTTATTGGCGGTTCTGGCTATTGGAATCGCAGCCTACGTTCCTCTGGGAGTCCGCCGGGGGGCGATGCAGGGCGTTTGTTCGTTTGGGAGGTTGAGCGGCAACTTCATTATCGAGGCCCTGGCCAAGCTGGTGATCGCTGTGATCCTGGTGGCGATTGGATACGGAGTGATGGGCGCGGTAGGAGCCATCTCCGGATCGATTCTGGCAGCGTATTTTTTCCCGCGCATGTCGTCCGAATTCGGAACCAGAATGCGGACAGCGCACCAGCCGGCCTCCTTTGGCGAAGGAATGCAAGCCACGGTATTTTTTGTGGGCCAGGTCATCATCAACAACATAGATATTCTGCTGGTCAAACACTTCTTTGCTCCTGAACCGGCCGGCGTTTACGCCGCGGTGGCGCTGGTGGGCCGCGTACTGTACTTTGCCGCGTGGTCAGTAGTGAGCGCCATGTTCCCAGTGAGCGCAGCGGCCAAGCCCCGGCAGGATGACGCCAATGTGATCCTGGTGCCGCTGTTGTTCGTACTGGCGATTTCGATCGTCTTTATCATGGCGGCAAGTTTCTTCCCTGACCTGATCATCAATACCATTTTCGGCGGCAGATTTTCCGAATCGGGATCGCTGCTAACGCTGTATGCGGCGGCCACCGGCTTGTACGCGCTGAGCGTGGTGCTAATGACCTACGAAATGTCCCGCCGGATCGCGAATACCGGCTGGCTGCAATTGATTTTCAGCGGCATCCTGGTGCTGGCAATCGGTATTTTTCATAACACCCTGCGCCAGGTCATTGTGGTGCAGATAGTGCTCATGGCGGCTTTGCTACTGCTC
>DATDGH010001022.1:0-2055 GCA_036522215.1 Candidatus Angelobacter sp.
TGATCTGGTAGGTGGCTCCGGCCACCGACGGATCGGATCCGTACTTCCCCTGCCAGATGCGGAAACTCATTACGGCGACCGGCGGTGCGTCTTCCTGGTCATCATCATCTGTGAAGAGCCGCCCACGCCAGGCCGAAATGCCGAACGTTTCGAAGAAATTGCCTGAGACATACTCGCCATTTCGCGTTTCGACAGGAGTTGAGGAAGCGGCGCGCCGTACCGCCAGATAAGCGTTGGCCTCACCCACCTGGAACGCCGCTAACCTCTCGAATGCGGGAGTATTGGCGCGGAAGTGCTTGTACGCCTCCCACGAGAAAAAATTCCAGCTGTCTTGCGGCAGGAAGTCGTCGTTTCCCTGGGTATAGCCGTTCGCGAAGCAGCAGCGGTCAGAATCGCCGATCCGCCAGAGCTGGTCGGGCCGCGCCACCGGCAGCGACCGCAGCATCACCTGCTGTATGAGCGTGAAAATCGCCGTGGTCGCCCCGATGCCGAGAGCGAGAGTGAGGACGGCTACGGCAGTGAAGCCGGGAGATTTGCGCAACATCCGCAGCCCGTACCGTAAGTCCCAAATCAGCGTCCCCACATTGCCTCCGGTCTTCAAGCCAGGGTGCACGAGCGACCAATCGTATCCCAAGAGACACGTGTCACTCCAGTGTTTCCGACGCTTCCGGACGCGTGGTCGGCAAACCGGAACCAATTGTTGTCTGGTATCGATAGGCCAGGTGAAGTACCGTGGCGTCATCCCAGGGCTTGCCCACAATTTGTAGTCCGAGAGGGAGAGCATTGCTGTCAAACCCGCACGGAACGCTTATTGCAGGCAGGCCATAGTAGTTGGCAAAGATGGTATTTTCCGGGGAGAGCGCCTGCGGGTTTGA
This sequence comes from Candidatus Angelobacter sp., assembly GCA_036522215.1. Classification (GTDB taxonomy): domain Bacteria; phylum Acidobacteriota; class Terriglobia; order Terriglobales; family Acidobacteriaceae; genus Angelobacter. The sequence continues at coordinate 876 of DATDGH010001022.1, forward strand.
GCTGGCAGCGTTGATCGCTGGAACTGTGGATGTTGTGGTGGGGAGCAGGAGAATGTCGACCTCTTTGAAGGTCTGGCCGGCAATGGCCTTGCGGTCGGCTTCGATATTGCCGAGACCGCCAGCGGGATTGCGAAACGGGACGCCAACTTTGTTCATGGCGTAACCAAGACCGCTGATCCTATCGACGGATCGCTTGAAGGCTGTCAAGACCTCTGCGTCACCTCGTACATTGTCGGCCACGCCAATACGCAGGCTTCTATCTTTGGCCAGCCGGTCAAAGTATTCCACTGCCGTCTGTTCGTGTGGCTCTGCGAGTACATCCAGCACCAGCGCGGCATCTTCGACTGTGCGCGCGGTGATGCCGGGGTGACTGAACCACCGGATCATCTCGCCGGGATCCTGCTCGCCCTCAAGGATGCCTTTGGGATCGACAAGGCCGTAGGTGCCTTTGAAACCCACCACGCCACAGCACGCAGCCGGCAGCCGGCAAGATCCAATCGCGTCTGTATCCAAGGTGGCAAAGCACATGCCGCTGGCCACTGCGGCCGCTGACCCGGACGATGAGCCGCCGGGAATGTAGTCTGGATTCCAGGGGTTGCCGACCGGACCAAAGCAACTCTCGAGGCCCGTCGTCCCCATACCCAGGCGGTGCATGTTCATTTTTCCAATGATGATTGCACCTGCTTGCTTAAGTTTAGCCACGCCAACCGCATCTTTTGTGGGTATACGGTCTTTGAAAAACTCAAATGCCGCAGTAGTTCTGGTTCCGGCAGTATCGTAAAAATCCTTGATTCCCACGGGAATGCCGTGCAGAGGGCCACTCCATTTGCCCGCCTTGATCTCCGCCTCTGCGACTCGGGCCTGTTCCAGCGCCTGGTCTCCCAATAAGGTTATGAAAGCGTTGAGCTTTGGGTTCAGTTGTTCGATCCGCCCGAGACAGGCGCTGACAACTTCTACCGGCGACACTTCTTTCGCGCGAATGAGCTTATGAATGGTTGCGATGTCTTCTATTTCAGCGGTGTGAATCGGCATGATTGCTCCTTCTTCTATGATTTGCCGTACGTCTTGATCGGTAGCCATATCTCAAACCCTCCGGTTCCAGTAAGTGAATCGAAATTTTCGCCGTAGCGCTCAAAGTCCGAGGCATCGACCACCTCGTACTCCGATTCCGGCAACCACT
>DATDGH010001023.1:0-1810 GCA_036522215.1 Candidatus Angelobacter sp.
GTAAAATTTTTCTCTCAGAAGTGTCGATTCTCGCGCCTCAAGTTCGACATACCAGTGGAGGCAAGGCCATGCAATACATGATGCTCATTTACCTGGACGAGAATTCCCTGACCGAAGCCCAGCGGACACAATGCTACGAACAGTCCGCTGCCTTCGCCCGGGAGCTGCACGCCAACGGCAAGTATCTCTATACGGCGCCTTTGCAGCCAACTTCGACGGCCACCAGTGTTCGCCTTCGCGAGGGCAAGCCCCTCATCACCGATGGACCGTTTGCCGAAACGCGCGAACAACTCGGCGGCTTCTTTCTGATCGAGGCTGGAAATCTGGATGAGGCCATCGATATTGCCGAACGAATCCCCGCTGGGCGCTGGGGCACGGTAGAAATACGCCCGGTAGTGCAGGTGAGCGGGCTGCCTGAAGTATGAAACGATCAGCCTTTTGCAACAACAAAACTTGCAACAGGCGCGACCTTAGTGGTGCCGAAAATCAAATACAAAGGAGAAGACCATGCTATTAAATCCATATCTTCTGTTCAACGGACAATGCGAAGCTGCATTCAAATTCTACGAGAAGTTGCTTGGCGGAAAGATTGAAGCTTTGCTGACGCATGAGAGCGCGCCGCCGAGCTCTCACATTCCTCCGGACTGGAGCAAAAAGATCATGCACGCGTCCCTGCGCATCAATGGACAGTCCTTGATGGGCTCCGATGCCCCACCCAACTACTACGAACAACCGAAAGGGTTTTCAGTATCGCTTCACTTCAAGGATGCCAAGGAAGGGGAACGCGTATTTAACTCGTTGGCCGAGAACGGCCAGATAAAAATGCCGTTCCAGGAGACCTTCTGGGCGCTCCGCTTCGGCATGCTCGTAGACCGCTTCGGAATCCCCTGGATGATCAACTGCGAGAAACCTGCGTAAGCGTATCTAACAGACATTATGTTTTTCAACCAAACCAAAATGTGAGGATAACCATGCCATCGGCCACCGAAAAACCTGCTGTTTCAACCAAAGAACTTTGGGCAGGACGAATCATCTCTGGATTAGTGATCGCCTTCATGCTCTTCGACGGTGTCATCCACCTGATGAAGATTGCTCCCGTAGTTCAGGCTTTCCAGCAGCTCGGCTGGCCGATCAGCATGGCTTTCCTCCTTGGAATAATCGAACTGCTTTGCGTGGTCATCTATCTCTACCCGCGTACTGCCATGGTTGGCGCGATCGTGCTCACGGGCTACCTGGGTGGTGCAGTTGTAACCCAACTGCGCGTGGGAAATCCGCTGTTCGGGGAAACGCTCTTCCCCGTCTATGTTGGCATCCTGGCCTGGGGAGGACTCTACCTGCGTGAGCCGCGGCTGCGCACGCTCATCCCGTTCTTGAAAACCCAACCGACTGCCGACGTTTCCAGGAAAATGCTGTGGGCCGGACGCATCATAAGCGCATTACCGGCGCTGGGAATCCTGTTTGGCTCTATCGTGAAACTGATAAAGGCCCCCGCAGTAGTTCAGGGATTTGCGAAAGCAGGATTTCCGGAGCACCTGGTTATCGTGGTCGGGATTATCGAATTCCTCTGTGTTGTCATCTACCTGATTCCGCGCACCGCCGTCCTTGGCGCCATCCTGATGATAGGATTAATGGGTGGCGCAACTGCGACCAATGTGCGAGTGGGAGATCCAAGCATGATTATTACGTTGCTATTCGGCATCCTGGTTTGGGCAGGACTCTTCCTCCGCAAAGCCGAACTGCGCGCACTCATACCTCTGCGCAGCTAGCGGGGCCCGGCTTTATCTGCGTGGAAGAAGAAAGCAAAGACAAC
>DATDGH010001024.1:0-5838 GCA_036522215.1 Candidatus Angelobacter sp.
CAATAGCGGCAGCGGCGAAATCCCCGTCCCCTGCGGCGATGTAAATGGATGTTCCATTGCAGGGCATCTCGGCGTGACAGCTACTCCTGTGATCAGCGTGGAGCGCAACGCAATCTACGTGGAAGCCAGGAGCAAGCAGAATGGGGCTTACTTCCACAAATTCCATGCGCTCGACCTCACGACCGGAACAGAAAGGTTTGGCGGACCGGTGGTGATTGCGGCATCGGTCCCGGGCACGGCCTCTGACCATGACTCGCAGGGAAAGGTAAACTTCAATCCTTTACGGGAAAACTGCCGTCCCGGTCTGCTGCTGGTGAATGGCATTGTCTATGCTGCTTTTGCATCCATCAACGACGTTACTCCCTACCATGGCTGGGTTCTGGGATATAACGCCGATACTTTGCAACAGACAGCAGTCTTCAACGTAACTCCCGATGGGTCAGCCGGCGGCATCTGGCAAAACAACGGATTGGCGGCCGACAGCGCGGGCAATATTTTTGGCGTCGCGGGAAATGGCACGACGCCACCATCCTCCAATAACTACGGACAGGCGTATGTGAAACTTACGCCGCAGGGCGGACAGCTCGCGGTATCCGACTACTTTGCTCCCTTTAACGGCTCAGCCCTGAATTCCACCGACCTGGATGTAGGTTCGGGCGGGTTGCTGCCGCTGCCCGATCAAAGCGGGCCGCATCCGCATCTGCTGGTAGCGGCTGGGAAGGAAGGCAGGATTTATCTGGTAGACCGCGACAATATGGGGAAGTACCAGTCAGGAGACGATAGCCAGATTGTGCAATCTATTCCGAATGCCGTGGGTGGTAGTGGAGAGCGCAATTTCTATCCGCCTGTGTTCTGGAATGGGAATGTCTACTTTTCTGGCGCGAATGATGTGATCAAGGCATTCAGCCTGCAAAACGGATTGCTCTCCACCACTCCGGTGATGCAGTCGGGTACAGCCTTCAGCTTTCCCGGCGCGGGAATGATTGTCTCCGCCAAAGGCAACAGCGGCGCGATACTCTGGGCGCTGGAGTGGCATGCCAGCTCACATCTGGGAACCTTGCATGCGTATGATCCAGGCAATCTCTCCCATGAATTCTGGACCAGCGATCAATCAGGTTCGCGGGACACCCTTGGTACCATCACGCGGCTCAACGTGCCAACAGTGATTAACGGCAAAGTGTACGTGAGTGGGATTTCTTCGGTGACGGTTTTTGGATTGCTACCGTAGGGGCGAGCTTTCCTTTTTAGTTTGTTTTTAGCTTGCCTCGAACGTAGTGAGAGGTCCATACGTCTACAAAGCTTTCTCGGGCGTACGCCCTAAAACAAATGGAAGCGCGTAGGGTTCCCTCGCTTCGCTCGGGATAAACTTCAAAAAAAACCTGGCTGGCAGCAACTGCTGCCAGCCAGCATCATTTTTACGGAATGAAGCCCAGATCTTCCGGCAGCGGGCCGCCGATGGGTACTTCAAACAGCGGGCCTGGACCATCAGGATCAATGGTTAAGGTGCCCCCCGCGGCGAAGAACACACCAATCTGCGTTTGTGCGCCAATCGCCACGGCCGCGACCGCTGGCGCTCCTGCAATGTTGGTGAGGAACGTATGCGGGTTCTTGGGGAACGCGGGATTCCCGGCAAAGGCCAAATCGTTGCGGAAGAAGGACGTGCGGTCCGTCAATTCACCCGAACGAATTAGCGCTGTCGCCGTCGGGTTGGGAACGGTTTTATCCCCGCGGGCAAACTGAATGATCACGCTCTTGACTGGATGTCCTGCCAGCGGATGGTCGCGCACGAATGGGGCCCAGGCAACTGGATCGGCAGCCTGCTGCAGCCAGTTCCCATAGTCCAGAAAAGTCTGGATGGCGATAGCTCCGGGCGTGGTATTGGTGAACGGAGGCTGGTTGCGAAGCGGAACATTGTCCGTGAAGCCGCCGGGGCCGCCATTCAGCAAAGACGGCACGCGTGAAACCAGAAACAACGCCAGCAGAGGACGGAAGTTGGGACTCAAACGAGCGATGTCTGTGAGCGAGCCCCCGGGCACATTGGGTACACCGACGTGAACGTCAGGGTCGGCAGCCAGGAGAACGGTGCCATAGATTCCACCCAGCGATTGGCCAAAGTAGTAGATGCGGTTCGCATCCAGGTCGGCATGACCATCGCCATTCACATCAACTCCACCCTGGATGGCGCGTACCACCTGCATGAGATCAGCTACCGTCTCCTGCAAGCCATCGCGGTTTCCTAAGTCGCTCTGAGCGCCAGTGGCGAACAAACCCTCAGTGGACTGAATGACGCCGTCGCCGTTCTGATCTACACCGCGTCCACCGGCTGGGAGCACGGTTGGTCCCGTACCCTGAATAACCGTGAGCGTGCCTCCGGCGCCGAATCCGTGCCCCTGCGCATTGATGGCGATGGTAGCGATTCCATTGTGGGCCAGGGTTGAGGCAACAACCCAGGGACTATCGTCTTTGTTGTCGCCGAAGCCGTGGCCGAAGATGGCGACGGGCCATCCGCCATGTGGCGGCGTTCCGGCAGGAATGAACAGATCAAAGAATAGGTCCTCTGTGCTCTGTACCGCTGGAATGCCGGTCCGAGTCGGCACTACTGGGATAAAGCCCCCCGCAGTCTCCCAATTCTTTGCTGTAAATTTGCCAAAAGCGACCGTGGCAACGGAACCGGGAAACACCTGCAACGCGGGAGTAGGCACGGGAACTGTATTCAATGGGCCAACCGTGTGGGTCTGCTGGCCATAGAGAATGCCAATAATCGAGCTGGCGGAAAAAACCGTGCGCTCGCCATGCGTTCCCAGAGTGAAACTCACCTGGGGCGGGGCTTCACGGTCGATCTGCTCTTCAATCCTTTGCAGAGTCGAGGTAACTGATCCCGTGGTAAAGATGCTGGCAGCAACAATGTGATGATGATGCAGACTCAGGTGCTCCAGGACCTCCTCACTCAGCGATCTCTCCAGCAGCTCAGCATAGAAGCCGCGATGGTTGTCGCCATCTCGATGATCATCGTCATCATGACGCAACTGCCTGAAGGCCTTCGAGGCCTCCACCGGATCGCCGGTCGGATCAGTGACTCCGTTGGTCACAACCAGCAGATAGCTGGTGTGCTGCTCCAGGTGCTGGTCAGACTCAGCAAACGCGGTCAGCGATGCGGGGTCCCACACTACCTGGTTAATTCCTACTACCGTGTGCGGCCCGTCATCAGGATCAAACAGGCTGCCCAGGCGCACCAGAAAGACTGTGTTGCTGTTCACCGAGTTAGGATCGATAGCACCATCAAACGGGATGGAAAGCCGCGGCTGCGTGTTGAAACCATCCAGTTGATTCAGCAGCGTAACGTCCAGGCAATCCGAGGGATTGGTGGTGCAATTCGGGAACGGCAACTTTACCCGCAGATGCGTGTTCTGGTGATGGTCCAGAACCGTAAAAAAATCGCTGGGGAAAGGAGACTGTGTAATTGAAGTTACATTGAACAACGGATGAACGTCGGCAGCCAACGCCAGCGCCGGCAGCAAAAGCACAACTGACAAGGAAATCAAACCAGAAATCCGGGGGAATCGGACGCGGTTACTCATGGGGAGAAAGCCTCCAGGGAGATAAAAAATGGCGTCGAAAACCATAGACCGGAGTGTCCTGGAAGTCAATGAATAACTTTCATTTTGGTAGGCCGAGTCCTGTGATTTCTGCCACATTATCAGCCAACCTGAGCTAGGTGCCCCGAATTGCGACCATTGTGCTAAGTTTTGCACTTCTGTTTTAGAAGACGATCTTCTGTATCCGAATGTTCACCAGGTACGGGCTGCCGAACTCGGTCATATCGCCTACATGTTTGCCGGCCACCGGCAGCATCCTTACTGACAATGGCTTATGCCATTTCACCGCGAGGCTAGCCGCGTCACCAATGATGCTTTCCAGATCGTGCAGTGAGATATCTCCTGGCAGCGGTATCGCATCCAGGCCGGTGCTGCACACAGACGAATAGGACATAAGCGAATCACGGCTGATCGTCCCGGCCTCCCAGCGTTTGGCCAGCACCGAATCTTCCAGAACCGGAAGCATCAGGCCGCTGTAGCCCGCCTGCTTCACCTGAATTTTGCGAATGGCGGACGTAATTACCAGCGCGGTAGACAGGCTGCCGGGGGAGCCGATGGGGTTTCGGATGAGCGACTCCATGGCCGCGCCGATGGAAATGTCCTTGAGCGGAACTGGAGTGAGATCAATGCCTTCATAATGCCAGCCGGTAGCGGTCTCCACGCTACGCGCGATGCCCTCCACTCTTTGCGCCTCACTGCCTAAAGCCACCGCGAGTTGGTCGGCTGCGGTGCTCAAGTCGGGTTTCCCGCCGGAGAAAACCTGTTGCACAATGTTGGCGGATTCCATGCCGATCGCAAACTGATGGCCGGTCCCAGAGGTGTGCGAAACCGGATAGAACGGAGCAATCGCGGGCGGAAAAGCTCCAGCGGCAAAGCGGAAATTGCCTTCACTGTGCGTTGTGTGCTCTTCCAGATATTTGATCACCCGCGCTGCTGCCCGTATCGAGTTCCAGTGAATGCCGGAACCATCCGCTACCACGATGAATCCGTTAATCGATCGCGTAGTGGCGATGATTTGTGCCAGGAGATCAGCCCGGCTGGGATCATCTGTGTCCGCGACCATGGCAGGGCCGATGTCCGGAGCGAAACCCTCGCGCTGCGCCAGCCGGTCATATTCCTGGAAGAAACTCAGCGCCTGCTGCGGAGTCAGGTCTTTGATGATTTGTGGAAATGGCTGCGTGGTAATGCGCACGGTTTCCACTTCGTAACCGGCGTTGGCGAACTCTGCTTTGGCTCGTTTGAGTATGGCTACAGCTTCCGCGATTTGCGCAGTGTAGTTCTGGCGGTCGAGCCGGATAAAGGCCGTGATGGTCCTGATTTTGGGCTTCGCGGCCGCTTCTTGTTGTGCGTTGGCCAGGCATGCCAGCAATACGAGCAGACCGGTGATTCGTATAAAGGATTTTGTGAAGATCAGGTTCATGTGAAAAATGGCTTGGTACGGCAATGTAGTATAAGCCTGAATGCTACAACCTCTAAAAGGCACACGACTGGTCACGCTCGCCTTGAACGTTCCCGGACCTGTGGCGGCTGCCCGGCTGGTCGAGTTGGGGGCTGAAGGCATCAAAGTTGAGCCACCTTCCGGCGACGCCCTTAAGGCCACTGCGCGGCCCTGGTATGACTACCTTACGCGAAACCAGACTGTGGTCGCTCTCGATCTCAAAAATGACGGAGATCGTCGCAAGCTGGACGAATACCTTGAAGGCGCCGGTCTTCTCCTGACCTCTTTTCGTCCCTCGGCGCTCCGGCGCTTGCAGCTTGACTGGGAGCAGGTGCATCAGCGGCATCCACAATTGTGCGTGGTGAACATGGTCGGCTACCCCACCCCGAATGAGGAGATTCCCGGGCACGACCTTACCTACCAGGCAACACTGGGATTATTGCGGCCCCCGGAGTTGCCCATCACGCTGCACGCTGATATGGCCGGCGCAGAGCGCGCGGTGAATGTCTCTCTGGCATTGTTGATGAACTTTGCTCGCACCGGCCAGGCCGAACGCGCCGAAGTGTCGTTGTACGCAGCCATTCGCGATTTTGCCGGCCCACTCACTGCTGGCCTGACCAGGCCGGGCGGGACTCTGGGAGGCGGTTTTCCTTTTTATGGTGTCTATAAGACCAGCGATGGTTGGATCGCACTGGCTGCACTGGAGCCAGTATTCATCAAGCGTTTGACAGCAGAGCTGAATTTGAGCACGAACCCGCGCGCTGAAATGGAAGCTATCTTCAAAACGCGAACAGCAGCCGAATG
>DATDGH010001025.1:0-1561 GCA_036522215.1 Candidatus Angelobacter sp.
TGGCACGATTTAACCGGCTGACACCGGAGGTCCAGGAGGCGCTGCGAAGAGAGAATTGGCGGCAGGCGGCGGAGTTGCTGAAGCAGGTGATTGCGGTTGCACCGTATGAATGGGAGCCCTATCAGAATCTGGGAGCGGTGCAGATGCACCTGGGACAATTTCAAGCCGCTGCCGATTCATTCGAAAAAGGGGTTCAGCTCGTACTGGAGGACAGCGCGATTCACGCTGAAGGAGAAAGGAAGAAGGCGGCGGCCGAGATGCTGATGGCCCAGGGCGAAGCCTATTCTGCGTTGGATAAGGCGGGGGAATCCGTCCGTTCTTACCGTCGTGCTACCGAGATGGATTCCAAATTCGCGCTGGGATATTTCCGGCTATGCATTGCGGAATACAACAACGGCAACACGGACGATGCTGTGAAGGCCTGCAATAAGGCAATTTCCATCGATCATGCACCGGAGTTCTTTCAAGGGGTTGCCGGCATCTATAGCAACCTGGGCCGATACCAGGATGCGATTCAGACTTATGAGAAAGGAATTCAGGCAGCGGAATCAGCTACGGCGCTGTCCAATACCAGAATCAAGCGAACTGCGCGAATGCAGATGATTGTCCCACGCATCGGCCAGATGCTTCTCTCAGAAGGCAACATCTATTTTCAGTTGCGGGACTTCGAACACGCTGCCACGCTGTTTGAGAAAGCAACGTATGTGCATTCGTATCCAGCCCTGGCTTACTTCAATCTGTGCGCCACCATGTTTGACATGGACAAGATGAAAGACGCCGTGGAGGCCTGCGATCAAGCCATCGCGCTGGATGCCAGGATGCCTACACCCTATTTTGTGAGGGGATCAGCCCTGTATGCCGAGGCAGTCAAACACCACATCAAGAAGACGCCAGAGAGCACGATTCAGGCCTTGAAAAAATATCTGGAACTGGCTCCGGACGGCATTTACGCCGAAGACGCCAGAAACATGCTGCAGGAGATCAGCAGGCTCAACTGAAGAAAGTTGGTAATTGAAAAGCAAAGCCTCAGACCTCCTTGATGTCCAGCTTGCATTCTGTGAACTCCTGACCGCCAATCCCCAGAGTATAATTGTGAGTTTTGCCTGTGCCCGTTTGCGGCACTAGTACACGCACTCATTGAGGGAAATTCACATGGCAACTGCTGCAAAGAACCTGCGTCTGGAAAAAGATTCCATCGGCCCCAAGGAAATCCCCGCGGACGTTTATTACGGCATTCAGACCGCCCGCGCAGTCGAAAACTATCCTATCTCCGGGATGAAAGCGCATCCCACACTGATTCGGGCTTTTGGCATGGTGAAGCGTGCGGCGGCCGAGACTAATAAAGCCCTGGGCCTGGTGGATGACAAGCGAGTTGATGCCATCATCCAGGCGTCACAGGAGGTGATCGACGGCAAGTTTGATAGTTCTTTTGTGGTGGATGTATTTCAGGCCGGAGCAGGCGTGAGTTTCCACATGAACACCAATGAGGTCATCGCCAACCGCGCGATCGAAATTCTGGGTAGCAAACTGGGCGACTACAGCATTGTGCATCCCAACGACC
>DATDGH010001026.1:0-3548 GCA_036522215.1 Candidatus Angelobacter sp.
TGGCGACATTGGGAATGGAAAGAAAATCCTGGAATTCGCGCAGGATATCCTGCCGGTGCTGGGCAATGTAGGCATGCATTGCATCATTCGGCGCGACCGAATTGGCAGGCTGTTGGGCTTCACCGACGTTGGCGATGATCATGACTGCTGCTATCAGAGGGAGTGCTTTCACCGGTTTTTTCCTCGAAGCCATTATCATCTATGTCATGGATTTTTCTTCCATTCGCCTGATCACATTTGATTGTTACGGCACCCTGATTGACTGGGAGACGGGGATTCTCAGTTCGTTGCGGACACTGTTGCACAACCCCCCGGGGCTGGAAGACGACAAACTGCTGAACCTCTATGCCGAGATTGAAGCGCAGATCGAATCTGGTCCTTATATGGTCTATCGTGCCGTGCTGGGCAGAGCGGCGGAGGAGATTGGCCGACGGCTGGGCAAGCCGATCATTCCCGGCGACGCGCAACGCTTTGCTGAATCCCTGCGCATCTGGAAGCCCTTTCCGGATACGGTAGATGCTTTGCGCACGCTGGCCAGACGCTACAAGCTGGCAATCATTTCCAATGTTGATGACGATCTATTTGCAGACACACAGAGACTGCTGAAGACGTCGTTTGAGTTTGTGGTTACGGCACAGCAGGTGCGGAGTTACAAACCCTCGCAGAAAAATTTTCAGGAAGCGCTGAAGCGGGCAGGGCAAGCAGGGATCAAGAAAGAGGAAATTCTGCATGCGGCCGAGAGCCTGTATCACGACGTCGGCCCGGCCAATGCCATGGGCTTGACTACTGCCTGGGTGCACCGGCGTTTTGATAAGACCGGATTCGGCGCAACCAAGCCGGGGACGGCCATGCCCGCGCTTCGAGTGCGCAGTGTGGCGGAGCTGGCGGAGAAGCTGATACCATCGACGGACTAAAGCTGTTCTAGCCGCGAATTAACGCGAATTGAGGCGAATCATTCAAGAATTGCCAACAACGCTGGAATCGTCCAGACTAAGTGCGCGGGAGGGATTGGTCTTTCTTCCGACGACCCGATTTTGTCCACGATGGAAATGCTGGATCAACCAGTAGCGATGTGCGAGGGACGATGCTTTCCGCGTCGAGACCTACGCCGCCATCTCCGGCGGAAACAGCACCGGCTCCAGAAGGACCTCTCGCGTTTCCTCTGACGTGAGCTGCTCATCGGCAGAGTAGAACTCCACCCCGCCAGCGGGCGACTGGCGCATGGAAAGCATGCCGCCTTCCGGCACTCCCGCGCTCTTGTCATTCATCTGCTCATAGTTGTAACGAATGATGCGCGCATCAAAATCGGCGGTGATGATCAATTGCAGACCGGTGGTCAAATTGTTGACGCGAAACTCACTGACAGAAGTTTCAGCAAAATCAGCGCCGCCGTGGCGGGCATTGAACTCCGCGACGTCTATCTGCAATTTCTCAGCCAATTCCCGCCATCGCTGCCGGGCTGCATTCGCAAAGTCATTTCCAGACGTTTGAGTGGTCTTACTGCGTTCCATGCTTTATTGGGATGAAACCTGACGCCGTTCCAGATGGCCGCATGACAATAGGAATACAGCCAGCTTGCGATGACCCGATGCACTGATCGCCGATTGTGAGCAGTACGGCGTAGTTCGAGCGATAGTTACTGACGGAACTCCGTTTCAGCTCTATTTCTTGAAGGGTTCGATCTGCACAAATTGCCACCCGAAGCGGCCTTTAATGCACAGGTTCCCATGGGTAACGCTGTGGTCGATGGGTGAGGTCACGCGGACGATGTTTCCCTCTTGCTGGTGCAAGGTGAGATTGCAGCCCACGCCGCAATAAGGGCAGATGGTAGTGGTCTGGCTCTGACGGGATTCATCCCAGGTTCCTGCCTCTCGCATGTCGTATTCGGTTTTGAACATCAGCGCGCCGGTGGGGCAGACGCCAATACAGTTTCCGCAGTAGACGCAGGCAGATTCCGGAAGGGGGACCTCGAACTCCGTAGCAATGCGCGCGGAAAAGCCGCGGCCGGCCACTGCGATGGCAAAAGTATTTTGCGCGTCCACTCCGCAAGCTTCCACACATTTGTAGCAAAGGATGCACTTGGAGTAATTCCTGACATAAAGGTCGTTGTCAATTTTCGGCGGCTGGGCTACGGTGGCGGAGGAAGGGCCGAAGCGTTCAGGATGAGCACCGTAACGCTCCATGTATTCCGGGAATGCAGGAGCAGTAGAAACGTCCACAGATGAAGCCAGAAATTCCAGCACAATCCGGCGGCTGAGGCGGACTCGCTCAGAATCCGTCTTGATGGACATATTCGGTTCCACCTTGCGCGAGCATGCCGGAACCAGCGTGCGCGAGCCTTCCAGTTCCACCACGCAAACGCGGCAGACATTGACCGGCGTGAGGCTCTCGAGAAAGCACAACGTGGGCGTATGAATGCCCACCTTATGCGCTGCGTCCAGAATGGTGGCGCCTTCCGGCACGGAAACGGTATGGCCATCAATCTTGATTTCGATCATGTGCGGGGCGCGCGCAGGTGGAGCGACAGGCACTGGGCCGCGCGGTATTGGTATCAGCGGCAAAGGCGCTGCAGCAGCTTCGTCCTTGACCTTCAAGGGCGGCGCGATCTGGTCCAAAGGATTCATGAAAACAGACTCCATCGCTGCAGGGCGGATTCAATCGCGCTAGCGGCAGTTTGTCCCAAGCCGCAGATGGAAGCATCGCGCATAGCCTGCGCCATCTCTTTCAACATGCTGATCTCCTGGGCGGCGGAGCCAAGAGTTTTACCCTGAACCAGGCGTTGCAGCGCTTCTTCCTGGCGGACCACGCCCACGCGGCAGGGAACACACTGGCCACAAGTTTCGTGACGGAAAAAAGCGGCGATGCGCAGGAGAATCCGCCTTAGATCGACGCTATCGTCGAACAGCATCACTACGCCCGAGCCCAGGGTGGCGCCGATGGCGCGTGTTGCTTCAAATGTGAGCGGCGTATCCAGCTCTTTGGGAGAGACGAAGGCCCCGGCTGCACCGCCCAGTAAGACGGCTTGTAAGCGTCCGTTGCCACCAACTCCGCCGGCCAGGGCGATAAGGTTGCGAAGTGTCATTCCCATCTCGATTTCGTAAACACCAGGACGAGCAATGTGGCCACACAGGCAGAACAAGCGCAGATTAGCGGAATCTTTCTTGCCTCCGCCGTGGATAATTTCCGGCACGTTGACCAGAGTCTCCACGTTGTTCACTGCAGTGGGCCGGCGAAACAGGCCGGATTGCGTGGGGAAAGGCGGCTTGTTGCGCGGTTCTCCCCGATAACCTTCAATAGAATTGAAGAGCGCAGTCTCTTCCCCGCAGATGTAAGCGCCTGCGCCCCGGCGCAGCTCGATATCAAAATGCAGGCCGCGTCCAAGAATATTTTTACCGAGCAAGCTGTTTTCGCGCGCGATCTCAATCGTATGGGAGAGCCGCTCCGCTGCCAGTGGATACTCGCCGCGCAGATAGATGTAGCCGCGTTGCGCGCCCGTCACCAGCGCGCCGATGGTCATACCTTCTAAAACCGCAAATGGATCGCCCTCC
>DATDGH010001027.1:0-5360 GCA_036522215.1 Candidatus Angelobacter sp.
GCAGCAAGGAAGTGATTTATTTTCAAAGCTATTAACGCGGACTAAAGGTCCGCTCGGCACGACTGAAAGTCATGCCCTGATACAAATCTTGCTGCGCAAAGTGCATTTTTCCGCAACCTGTGAACTCGTGCCCTGATACAAGTCTTCTCGGCACATTATTAGCTAAAACGGTACGGCGAGTCATTTTGTCACCAGCACACGTTGTTGGAGCCACTCGCGCATACGCTGCAGATACTCTGGCAGCAGGTTGCGGCGGTCATCTTCGGTAACCGTGTGCAGAGTATGGTCGGCGTGCGGAAACACGACAACGGTGAAGTCTTTTTTGGCTGTATTCGATACTGCGTTTATGGCGTCGACGCTTGGTTTGACGGGAACCAATTCGTCATCCGCTCCGAATATGAACAACGCAGGCACAACAAGTTTTTGCAGCGTCGGAACCGGATCATAGCCCATCTCTTCCCGGAACCACAAAGTCGAACCTGTCTTTTTCAAATGCGCCGGCTTTTGGAGAAGTCCAAAGAGGTTGTCTTCCTGGTCTTTCACCTGGCTGTACCAGGCAGCGCTTCGTGATCGGTCGAGGTCAGCTCTTGCCTGCTCAGAGCCGTTGCCCGTGCGCAGAGAGTTCCAAACCTCCCGTCGAAGAGCCGAGGCTTCTCGAATATCGTTTTCGCTCAATCCGAGCGATCGAAGCTGGCTGGCGTAGTAGAAGATCATCTGTTCGCCTGGGGAAACACCGGGGCCTGAGACGGAAATAACAAATGCGACCTCAGGTGAACGCGATGCGGCCAGCGGACCTAACCAGCCACCCTGGCTGAGGCCCCAGACTCCGATCTTGTGGGGATCGACATCGGCGCGCGCACGGAGAAAATCAACCGCAGCCAGGCCATCATCGGCCAGTTTCATAAAGGGCACTTGGCGAAAGTTCCCCTCGGACTCTCCTACTCCCCGCTTGTCATAGGTCAGGGCGGCCACACCTTGTTCAGCAAACCAGCGCGCCATGAAGAGATTTCGTTCCTCGGGTCCAGATCCGTGAAAAAGGACAACAGCCGCATGGGGCCCCGGGCCGCCGGGCAGCACTAATGTCCCCGCCAGCCTTACGTCCCCACTGGAAAAGCGGACCTGCTCTTCGCGAACAGCCGTGGGTGAGTTTTTTGAGGGCGTGGCGCTGCACGCCACCAATGTGGCAAACGCAAATACGCCGAGCAGAAGGCTCATGTATTCTGCTTTGCGGCGGGGAAATGCCCTATCCATAGATTGACGCCCGGAGGTTGCCATCCACCTGTCGTGTACAGACGGACTGCGCAATAGAATGTCACCATTGCAGGGGTGCCCAGGCTGTGTTGGGAGACATCCCCATTTCTGGCAATGGGGTGATCGCCGTGACGACGCGCGCTTCGTGCGGTGGGGTGGTGGTGACCGGGTTCCCCCAGAAGAAAAACCAAATCGTCAGTTTTTGGCGGGAAAGTTGCGTATCGTAAAATCAACATCTTTGGAAAGCATCTGTGCCGCACTTGGATTTGAATCAATATAGCGGTCCAATATTTTGGACGGCACATCGCGGGAGATGAATCATGGAATATCGGCAATTGGGACGCTCCGGGTTCACTGTTCCGGTCCTAACACTGGGAACAGGCACGTTCGGGGGGAAAGGCCGTTTGGCCGCGTGGGGTACTACGGATGTAGGCGAAGCAACGCGGCTCGTCGATATCTGCCTTGATCACGGCCTGACCATGTTTGATAGCGCAGACATTTACTCCAACGGCGCCTCAGAGGAGGTCCTGGGGAAGGCGATCCAAGGCCGCCGCGACAAGGTCCTGATCTCCACCAAAGCCAGCTTCCGCTCGGGCGAAGGCGCGAACGAAGTAGGTTCCTCTCGTTTTCACCTGACGCGGGCGGTAGAGGGCTCTCTGCGCCGCCTTGGCACGGACCATATTGATCTCTTCCAGTTGCACGGTTACGATGCAAAAACGCCGCCGGAAGAAGTTCTTTCGACACTGGACACGCTGATCCGCGGGGGCAAGATCGGATACATTGGTGTTTCCAATTTTTCCGGCTGGCACCTGATGAAGGCGTTGGCAGTGGCGGACCGCTACGGTTTGCCGCGCTATATTGCCAATCAGACTTATTACTCGCTGGTGGGGCGCGATTATGAATGGGAACTGATGCCCCTGGGCCTGGATCAAGGCGTGGGAGCTGTGGTGTGGTCGCCGCTGGGTTGGGGGCGGCTGACGGGAAAGATCCGCAGAGGCCAGCCGCCACCGCCGGAAAGCCGGCGCAATGTGAAGGAGTCCAATGACATCGGCCCACCTGTCGATGAGGAACATCTTTATAAGGTAGTCGACGCGCTGGATGCGGTGGCAGAAGAAACGGAGAAGACGGCGCCGCAGGTGGCGCTGAACTGGCTGCTGCAGCGGCCGACCGTGTCTACCGTCATCATCGGGGCTCGCAATGAGCAGCAGTTGAAGGATAACCTGGGCGCCGTAGGCTGGAGTCTCACGGCGGAGCAAGTGAAAAAACTGGACCAGGCAAGCGCGGTGACCATGCCCTATCCATATTGGCACCAGCGCCAGTTCAGGGAACGCAATCCCTTTCCGACGCGAGTGTGAGGAGATGAACGCAGATTGACAGATATCGAGAATCGGGTCATCGGGTCGTCGGGTCATCCGGTCATCGGGTCATCGGAAAAGCAAAACCCGTCTTGTCGCGAACACACCGTTCGATTTTTACCTGGACCATTACCGGGAGCAGCTTGTAGCAGGCTACACAAAGACCACTCCGCAGTTCGGATTACGCGTCTACATGGTGGACTTCAACAAATTGCGCAAGCCGAGCCACAACCAAAAATCAAATGATCGCCACAGAGACACGGAGACACGGAGAAAACCCAGAGTGAAATGGGAAAAAGTAACAGCAAAAGCAAAATCAATAACAAAACCTCATCACGAAAGGACGTCCTTCGGCTCGCACCTCAGGACACGGAGGAATGATGGAGAAATCAGGGAAGGGATAAAATCAATGTCTCGAGCCCCTTTCTCGACCCGATACTCCAATGACCGGATAACCCGATTAGTAGTACACTCGATGCCCATGAAACGTACTCTGATATTTTTCTTCGTTCTTTTTGTAAGTCTCGCGGTGTCAGCCCAGGACTGGGCCAAACAGTCACTGGAAAAATCTACGCGTCACCAGGAGTGGGTGACGCTAAAGCACGATAACCGCAGCGTTCGGGCGTTCGTTGTCTATCCTGAAGTCAAGGGAAAAGCCCCCGCAGTGGTGGTGATTCATGAGATTTTTGGGCTCACGGACTGGGCCCGCAGCGTTGCCGATGAGTTGGCGGCGAAGGGTTATATTGCAATCGCGCCGGACCTGCTCTCAGGATTCGGCCCCAATGGCACTGACAGCAGCGGCTTTGCGAGCAGCCAGGATGCCATGAAGGCGGTCTCCGGACTTGATCCGGACACGGTGACCGCGGATTTGAACGCCGCCGCGGATTATGTGAAAAAACTTCCTGCCGCCAGTGGCAAAGTTGCAGTTGCCGGATTCTGCTGGGGCGGTGGACAATCCTTCCGCTTCGCTACTAATCGTCACGACCTGAGTGCAGCCTTTGTTTTCTACGGCCCGCCGCCCAAGGACGTGAGCAGCATCAATGCACCGGTTTATGGATTCTATGCCGGGGACGATGCCCGCATTGGCGCTACCATCCCTGATGCCAAAACAGCCATGCAGCAGGCCGGCAAGAAATATGACCCGGTCACCTACGACGGAGCCAAGCACGGCTTCATGCGCGCCGGAGAAGATCCGGGCAACACCATTGATGCCAACAAAAAAGCCCACGACGAGGCCTGGCAGCGGTGGCTGGTCTTGCTGAAAGCAATGTAGAAAAGAAGCCGCTCAGTGCTGCCCGGCATTTTGGTACTGGTTGCGATGGGTGATCGCTTGTGATCGCCGTGATCGGGGGAAAGCCCAATGCTTCAGCAGAGTAAGTACCTCGTGATTCCAAACCGAACAATATTGGAGGGCCAGCTAAGATGCTGATACACGGTAGTGGGTCAGTTTCATCCAAAAATGACCGACTATTTCTTTGGAACCATCCCGTCTCTTCCACCGTATGATGGGGTATGGAAAACCTGCTAGCCGACGTCCGTCATTCCCTTCGCGTCCTGATTAAGAGTCCGGGGTTCACCATTGTCGCCGTTCTTGCCCTTGCGCTTGGAATTGGCGCCAATACGGCCATTTTTTCGGTGATTGACCAGGTGCTGCTGAGTCCGCTGCCATTTAAGGACTCAGAGCGAATCATGCGCGTCGAGCGGAAATTTCCAAACGGCACTGGACCGTCCGTTTCCATTCCCAAGTTTATGGCTTGGCGGAAAAGCCTGGCTTTCCAGTCCTTTGCTGCTTATGACTTCGGCACCGTGAGCATGAATCTGGGCACCGGCGACCGCCCGAATCCTGTAAATGGAATGCGCGTGACCGCGGATTTCTTCAATGTGTTCGGTGTCTCGCCCATGGTCGGGCGCACGTTCAGCGCCGACGAAGACCTGCCCAATGCCGGGAAATTTACGGTCTTGACTTTCAATCTTTGGAAGAACCGGCTGAGCGCAGACCATGACATTGTTGGCAAAACCATCACGCTGAATTCCGATCACTTTGTTGTCCTGGGCGTCCTGCCCCAGGACTTTCAACCCGATCCGCCCACAGACCTCTATTTTCCTGAGCAGTTTGATCCCAACAGCACCAATCAGGGTCATATTTACTACGTTGCCGGCCGTCTCCGGCCGAGTGTATCGGTTGAATCGGCCAGCGCGGAATTAGCGGTGATCGCAGACCAGTTCCGCGCAGGCCACGGGGACGTCATGGACACCACGGAGAGTGTGAACGTGGTTCCACTGCGCGTGGCCATTGGTGGCGACGTCAAACTGGTGCTTCTGATTCTTGCCGGCGCCGTGGGTTTTGTGCTTCTGATTGCCTGCGCGAATGTGGCTAATCTGTTACTCGCCCGCGCTGCCGGACGACAAAGAGAGATCGCGATTCGGACGGCTATGGGCGCCAGCCGGGGACGAATCTTCCGCCAACTGCTCACGGAAAGCATCATGTTGAGCCTGGCCGGCGGCTTGACAGGACTGATTGTCGGCGGCGTGGGTGTTCGACTCCTGTTGGCCTTGAGTCCGGGAAATATTCCCCGCATCAACGACCCAGAGCATTCGGGCGCGGCGCTGGTTCTGATGGATTGGCGCATCCTTCTTTTTCTTTTCGCAACTTCGCTGCTCACCGCATTGTTGTTCGGCTCGCTTCCCGCCCTGCGCGCCTCTCATTTTGATGTGAATGCTGCTCTCAAAGAATCCAGCGGACGCTCCGGGACC
>DATDGH010001028.1:0-14519 GCA_036522215.1 Candidatus Angelobacter sp.
GAACTTACCCAGGAGGCTGCATCATGAGCGCCACTTCCCTTCCCCTCAGCAGCAACTTAGCCAGCGACACAACGGTGCCCCTGGGCAGGCTGTTGTGGGCTTACTATGTTGAAGCCAAGTACGAATTCGTGCGCATGCTGCGCACGCCCGCTTTCTCCATACCGTTTCTGACTCTTCCGGTTCTCCTGCTGCTGCTTTTCGGCGTGCTTCTGTTCGGGTCTGCGATTCGCGGCAACCAGGACGCCGGGAAATTCCTTTTTACCGGGTTTTCCATACTGGGAATGATGGGGCCGGGAATGTTCGGGTTCGGCATGGGCGTGGCCATAGAGCGTGAGCAAGGATTGCTCAAGCTGAAGCGCGCGTTGCCCATGCCGCCAGCAGCCTACCTGCTGGCTAAGATGTTCATGTCCATGCTGTGTGGCGTAATCGTCATGGCGACGATGGTCGCTGCTGGTCTGACGCTGGTGCACATAAGTCTTAGCTTTGTCCAGGTTTTAAAGGTTGTCACGGCCTGCATCATTGGAACGCTGCCCTTCAGCGCCATCGGCCTGTTCATAGGCGTGTGGACAACCGGCCGCAGCGCCTCTGCCTTTGTGAATTTGACCTACCAGATCATGATGCATCTCTCCGGCCTGTTTTATCCGCTGCCGAAGTTTATGCAGACGATCGCCCCCATGTGGCCCACGTACCATCTGCAGCAGCTAGTGATGAACATCCTGGGAGCGCCAAGTCGCGGCTCCACGATGGGGCACGTGGCTGCACTCACAGGTGTAACGGTGGTCCTGACGCTGCTGGCTCTCCGGCGGCTCAAGCGGAACGGGTGAGAGCCACAGATTTAATGCACTCCTCGCTGTTTGCTTTTTTACTTTGGAACCACTTTTTAGCAACCAGGGAGAAGCTTTTTCAAAATGGGAATCATAGAATCTACCGGCCTTAATTCTTGAGGAAGGATGAACTCTATGAACTCCAGAAGATATTTGCTCACCATATTGTCCAGCTTTGTGGCGCTCCTCGCAGGACTCGCATACGCGGGGGATGCTTCACGAACAGCCACGGTACAAGGACCACCGCCAATACCATTCCCGGCCGCCGGCAATGATGTCATACCGTCACTGGGAAGCTTCAGGATCAAGGTCGTCAGCAAATTCGTAAACATGATGAGGTCCTGCCAAAACTATGACGCCACGAACAATATTCTTTTCAGCCCCACACTGTTTGACCCTGCGACGGTCGTCGGCCGGAGCGACCCCAGCCAGGCGGGCCATGACATCGCGAATACGCCGTTCGAAGTAGGAGCAGTCAATGTGGGTTTCGCGGGCATTGTTGTTAATAAAGACCGGCTGCTGCCTCCGCCAACCTATCCTTGCTTTACTGATAATCCCAGTACCCCGGCGCTGGGGGACCATGGTCCGTGCGCCTCCGGCACCGGCACTCGCAAGGTTGACACCGAAATTCGTTCGCTCCGAATGAGCAACCTGCCGGGAAGTTCAGGCGCCGCGATCACGGTTCGGGCGGGAATGCACTACAACGAAGACCCGTTCCAGCCGACGCCATTCGCCGATATCATGACTAGTCCGGGCAAGGTTCAGTCCAGGTCAGGGCCGAGCAACGATCCGACGCGGGATTTTCCCGCCACCAGTTTCTTTAACGTGTATGTAAAAGTTGACCTTCCTCCCGGCTATTGTGGAGCCAACTCTCCTGGCATCACCCTCTACAATCAGGATCCTTTGAAGGTGGTGAACAAAATGCTGACTCAGTTCCCACCCAGAGTTGTTTATCTTCACGACGCTGCGAGTATTGTGCCGATCCTCTTTCTAACTGACGGACCGCCCGGACCCAATGGCCCATTGTGGCATCGAGGTGAGGTACTGGGCTATTTTCTGCTAGCCGGCCATGGGGTCGGATTCGGCAGTTCTCCGAGCGATGTGAATCAGTTCCAAGGCATTATGACTGGGCAGAGCGACGCAGCGTGTCCGATTCAATGAAGTCGCTACGCCGAGAGCGTGTTCATAAAAGCCACTAACTGCTTTCTGGCATTTTGGTCGGGTTTTGCAATCGGGTCACCACCACCCCATCGCGCGCAACACAAAACAGAAAACCCGCGCGCGCTGGGGGCCCCGGTCATCGGTGCATCGGGTCATCGGGTCACCACCACCCCGCCACGCGAAGCGCGCGTCGGGGACCCCGGTCATCGGAAGAACAAGCCCAACACCTCGTTGCCTTAAGCGCCCAGTCTTACTGCAATTGTGAAGGTCAGCGTCTCTTTGTGGGCGCGAGGCGCGTGTAACCTTCAGCGCACGCTGGGAGGCTTTGCTGCAGGGCGCGCAGTTTGGCGATGGCGGCATCGTACTCTGCCCGGCTTTGTGCGTCCTGCTCAGTGGCTGAAACGTTGCTACAGCCCGCGTCGTTGTTGATGTTTCTTGCTGCTGCGGGATGGTTGTCTGAGCTCCGGGAGGCCGCCTTTTTGAGTTTAGCCTCGCGTTCGCGCCGATGAGCGATGGCATGACCGAGCATGACGAAGGGGATGTGGCCAGCGCTGAAGGCCGGTGGGCTGTCGTCGTCGGGGTCCCGGGGCACGTAGCCTTGGCTTTCGAAATGCTCGATGGCCCGTTTTTCGTCCGCCGTGTACTGGCGCTCCGCAGCAGGTACTACGTTGCTACAGACCGCATTTTTACTGGCTTTTTCGACGGGCTGGCGGGGGCTGCCGCCGGTGTTGCTGCGGGGTTCGGGAGGCAGCAGGCGCTCCCATTGGGCCGCGAAGTCCTCAAGCAGGTAGCCGCGGGCGGGAGAGGCTTGGCCGATGCGCTGGGTGCGGCTGCGGATCTCGAAGGGCTGGAGCAGGCCGGCCAGGGTCTGGGAGGTGATGGGCGCTTCGCGGTTCCAGGGCCGGTCGGGCTGGGTGTGCAGCCAGTCGAGCAGGGCGGCGGTGGAGATGCGCTCAGGATGGCCGTGGTGAGCAAAGGCTTCGCGCAGGTCGGAGAGAAGTTTGAGGCCGTCCTTCCGGTCCTGGGCAAGCTCCTGTGCGAACAGAGCGGGCAGAGCGTCCCGAGCCTGAACCGGCCAAGGCCCACCGATCAGGTCGGCGATGTGGAGAAGAGGCTCGATCATGTCCTGACGGCGGTGAGAGAGGCCGGAAGGAAATTCGTCGTAGCTGTACGGTGGCGTCTCTTCCAGGCGGGAAGCGTTTTGTTCCGACCATCGTTTCAAATCTCGGAACAACGGTTCGGCTTCGGTAGCGGCGCGAGTGGGATGGAAGCGTTGAATATTTTGCTTCGCAGTTCCCAGTGGCTCGAGCAGGATGGGGATGGAACGGTCAGCCAGTGCTTCAGGAAGCTGACCTATTCCGGCAAAGGCTTTGGGAGAGAAGATATTGCGTTCGTGGGTGCGATCGCTATATCCGAAGCCACGCTCGAAGCCGTTGGCGAGGATGGCGCGGAGGATAGGATTTTTGGAACGAGTGCGAGAGCCGAGGGTGGCCTGGCACTCATCGAGGAGGAAGATGGGAACCTCGAGGGTGTTTGTTCTATGAGTGAGGGTGGCGGCGGTGAAGCCGGTGGTAGGCGCGGGCCGCTCACAGAGCAGGCTGAGAAGATGCAGGCAAAGGGTTTTGCCGGATTGCTTTTGCTGGGAGCGGATGTGGAGGTAAGGAGTGGCTCGGGCAGCAGAAAAGCAGTGGCTATGAAAGATCCAGAGAGCGAGGACGGTGCGCTGGTGCTCAGAGCAGTGAAGATAGCGAGCGAGAAAGTCGCTGATCTGCTTAAGCAGGTGCACGCCGTCTAGGGGCGGGCTCTCTGGTGGCTGAGGTGTGGCTGAGGTTTTCGGCGGAACGGGGAGTTGCGCCGGGTGGACGGGTTCTACAGTTGCGGTTGACACAGATGTCTCCTTGGAAAATTGTTGAGACGGTGCTGAGCACCGTCTGTACGATTGAGGGTTTCACCCTGAACACACGAATCCGGGCCTCGCTCAGTTCCGTATTTGCGGAAACAAGCGAGGTGGATTCGGCTGGGCACACTTCTGCCGTCTCTGCCAAAACGGAAAAAGAAATCCAGTTTCTTCCGTTCGGCAAACGACGCCTCCCGTCAAAATGACAGCCGGTTGTGCTGCGATTTGGCTAGCGCAGCACGGCGTTTATTTAGTTGTCAAAGATCACGTCTTGCTGCTGTTGGCCCCTGGGGGCACAGCTTTCGAATCGGGTCATCGGTTCATCGGGTCATCGGGTCATCTGAAAAGGCAAAACCCTGCACACCGGCGGCCTCTGGCACCGTTCTATTTCCAGAATTACATGAAGAGTGCTGCCGGGGAAGAGTTTGCTGTCATAATACTGTCACTCTTGGCAAAAGCCCAATGTTTTGTTGTACTTGCAGTTTTTGTCCGGGTCGGGATTATTACTACAAAGTAACTAGCAATTGGGCATTCGGCATCGTGTTTCGAAAATCTTTTAGTGCGGTAGGTTTTCAACATCAGGGGCTGAAGCCCGGATTTTTTAAGGGTTTACCGGCACGGCTTGAACAGGCTGCGGAAAAGTCAAAACCATTCGTTTAAAGCGCTACTCCCGCTTCGCGGGATGCGCGCCGGCCTGCGGCAGCAAGGAAGTGATTTGCTTTCAAAGCTATTAACGCGGACCAAGGTCCGCTCGGCACGAGTGAAACTCGTGCCCTGATACACGTCTTCTGCTGGCAAGAAGTGTTTTTCCGCAAGCGATGAAGCCGTGTTCCTTCAAAACCCCATTTTTGGAACATGCTTTATTCGCTGCTTGATCCCGGCTCAAATTGTGGGCGGGTCAAGCATTGGCCGTGAAACTTTCTGGGAGAACTCCCTGATGGGGTATGGTTACTGCTGGGATCCCCGGGGTTCCTTCGACTGCGCTCAGGACAGGCTCTTCGACTGCGGATTTTTGAAAGCTTCAGCCAGTTGCAGGCGCTGGATGGTTTCATGGTGGCGCATCTCATGCAAGAGGCGCGCCACTTCTGTATCGCCATCTTGGCTGGCTTCGCAAGCAAACAGTTTGCAGAGGATATCAATCAGGAACGACTCTTCCACCATGGCCACACTGACCTTCCGCTGGTCTGGGCCGAACAGCTCCAGCAGCTCGGCCTGTTCCTGGAAATGCTTCAGATAGTGCTGTTCAGCGGCCTTTTCCAGGGTCCCAGCCAGGCGGCCGTTGCCTCCCTTGCGCGCCTGTTGAGCGAGCACCTTGCATTTGGCAAAAGCAAATGCCTCTTCCTTCATGGCTTCGATCAAATTTTGCTGGCTGCGCATAGAGAACGAGTGATGGTGCGACATGAATCACCGCTTCCATGATTGCTATCGGCATTTTCGCCAAGGACTATGGCCTTGCCTGTGACGCAGGTCACACTTCCGGGAGTGACCTTGTTGCAAGACAAAAGTACCGTCTGCTTACTCTGTGGCAAAAACCAGTACCGCAGCGCGCAGGCCGCGGCCGCCGCAGCCGGGAGCGCCCCCACATGCGCCTCCACCCCAATACCGTTCAGTTAACGAGAAATTAAATCTCGTTAGTTAATAGCGCGAGGCACAAGAACATGAATAACGGTGGTCTCCATTGATCCTCGTGGCTCCAGTATTGCCAACCGCTTGGTGGAACCGAAACTTGGGCGGAGCAGCTCCCTCGGCCCTACGCCCGCGCTGATGAAAGCGCGCGTGCGCTTTACGGGCACTTCGGGATAGCGGAGCGTTTAGGGGCAAGGAACGCGACGACGAAGCCAACATTCGGGCAGAGCCAACCTCTTTTCTTAACTGAATGGTGTGGGGAATCGCGGCGGCTGCGCTCCCGATATTTTTATTGCGGCTGGCCGCTCTGGCTTGAGGGTCGGTTTTCATAAGTTCCGAAAACTACGGTAAAGATTAGTTAACCGCGGGAAAAGAGTTGTTTAAGCCGGCGCAATGGCCAGAACCCTTTTGATGGTTTGGCGTTTCTAATAGGTAGGCGTCACGTCTGCGAGTGACAGCCCGGGATTCTGAGAGCAGCACGATCCATCGCAGAGGAGGTTCCGACATGCGTTATCTTAAATATCTTGTCCTGCTGGCAGTTTTAGCGTTACCGGCCATGTACGCGCAGGCACAGGTTTCCATTGGCGTGCAGATCGGCCCGGATTACGGCCTTTATAATGCGCCGCCGGTGTGCGAGTACGGCTTCTATCCCGACTATCCATTTGATTGCGCACCCTACGGTTACTGGGGCCCGGAGTGGTTCGCAGGCGGCGTGTTCATTGGCGCCGGTCCCTGGGACCACTTTTACTACAGGCATCCTGAATTTTACGGACGCTACTATAGCTTCCACCGCTTCCGCGACCGTGACGACAGGTTCCGAGGTGAATTCCGCGATCGTGACGGCTTCCGGGGCGAGCGAGGGTTCCGTGGCAACCAAGCCTTCCGGGGCGACCGTGGCGGCAATGGATTCCGTGGCAACCAAGCCTTCCGGGGCGACCGTGGCGGCAATGGGTTCCGTGGTAACCAAGCCTTCCGGAGCGACCGTGGCGGCAATGGGTTCCGTGGTAACCAAGCCTTCCGGAGCGACCGTGGCGGCAATGGGTTCCGTGGCGATCAGGCATTCCGCAGCAACCACAGTGACCGTGGGTTCAGCGGCGGCCAGCACTTCAGCGGTGGCGGCCGTGGCGGCGATCACGGTGGAGGTCATGGAGGCGATCATGGCGGTCATGGTGGCGGTCATGGTGGCGATCATGGCGGACGCCACTAGGTAATCCCGCGCATCATTTCGATGCGCACCATCACACAAACGGGCTGGCAGCGAAGGTTGCCGGCCTGTTTTTTTAAGGCTGGGCTATAGCATTTTCAGAAATGGTGTGACCTTTAAAAATGCAGCCTGGATGCGATTTATAAGGCGGTAGGGACCTCTCGCTCCGCTTCGAGGTAAACTAAAAAGACATAAGTAATTTCGCGCCTCCGGCGCTGGGTCTTTGTGGTTCCTTCTTTCTCGATTCTCGGATCTAATTTTTTGGAGCCACCTGATTTGCCAGAGCCTCTGGTTTACGCAGGAGTTCCTCGCGGCCGAGATGAATCAGAATTTATAATTCACGCACAATGAACAAATCTCTTCTTCTGCTCCTGTTGGTTCTGATGGCCGTGTCCTGCGCCACGGCGCAGCAGCCCAGCCTTACTCCGGAACATCAGATCGCCCACGACATTTTTAAGGAACTCATCGAGATCAATACCACAGACACACCAGCCGGCAATGTATCCACGGCGGCTGAAGCCATGGCCGCGCGGTTTCGCGCTGGCGGCTTTCCCAGCGAAGATATCAAGGTCATGGGGCCGCTGCCCAACAAGAAGAACCTGGTGGTACGCCTGCACGGACGCGGGCAAGGCAAGCCGATTCTGTTTCTCGCCCATCTGGACGTAGTGCAGGCGCTGCGCCAGGACTGGTCCATGGACCCTTTCAAACTCAATGAGGTGGATGGATTCTTCTATGGCCGTGGAACCTCAGACATCAAGCAGGGAGATACCGAACTGGCAGCAAATTTTCTGCGTCTCAAAAAAGAAGGGTGGACTCCGGCGCGCGACCTGATCCTGGCGCTCACCGCCGATGAAGAAGGCGGCCAATCCAATGGAGTGCAGTGGCTGATCGCCAATCATCGCGATCTGATAGACGCCGAATATTGCATCAATACTGACGCCGGCAACTTTGAAGCCAAGAATGGCAAACGCCTGCTTCTGGGCCTGCAGACCAGCGAAAAGAACTACGTAGACTTTCGCCTGGAAGTAAAGAGCAAGGGCGGCCACAGCTCGCGTCCGGTAAAAGATGACAACGCCATCTATCATCTCGCCCAGGGGTTGACCCGCCTGGCTGTCTTTGATTTTCCTGTGAGTTTGAACGAGACCACTCGCAGCTTCTTCGAGCGCACCGCCCCGCTGGAAACACCGGCTACGGCGGCCGACTTTCGCGCTGTAATTGCTTCCGATCAAGCCAAAGCTGAAGCCGCCGCCCGGCATCTTTCAGCCTCTCCTTATTTCAATGCGCTCCTGCATACAACCTGCGTGGCTACGCGTCTTGAAGGGGGCCACGCGAACAATGCGCTGCCTCAGACTGCGGCCCAACGTCAACTGCCGTATGCTGCCGCAGGATTCGCTGGAAAATGTGCAACACACCTTGACCCGTGTTCTGGCGGATGACCGGATTTCCGTGAGCGTGACAGGCCAAGTTGTGCCTGTGCCGGCATCGGCCATCAACCAGTCAGTTGTCCACACACTGGAAGGGCTTAGCGCCAAACTGTACGGCGGTCTGCCTATCGTTCCTGTCATGGACAACGGCGCCAGCGATGGCAAGTACTTGCGCATCGCAGGCATTCCCGCCTATGGCGTTCCCGGTGTATTTACTGACGTTGATGATGATCGCGCCCACGGAAAGGACGAGCGCATTGGGGTTAAGGACTTTTATGATGGTGTAGATTTTTACTATGAATTCATCAAGGCCCTCGCCGGACCACCGCCAGCTGCGGCGCGATAACCGAGATCCAGGCCTTGCCAGCCGAGTGCAGACAGGTTATATCGCTTTTGTTAGGAATGGTTGAAATTTAAGCAAATGCAAGCTGCCGGCATACAAAATTAACTACGGAATCTTTCCTATCTTCCTCTGCCGCTGCCGCCCACAATTCTGTACACTTATGCGCAGATAATACTCATTTGAGCTAACGAGTTGCAGCTTGGTGCGTCTAAGCAGTTTTTGGTCTGCGTCCCATCCATCAAGTTCAGCTTTCAAGGAGTCAACCAGTGATTATGCTTGGCAGAATGGCGATGGCATCTCTTCTTTGTTTCTCTGTCTGCGCAGTTGCGCAAACCGCAGATGAACTGGTAGACAAAAACCTCCAGGCCAAGGGTGGGCTGGAAAAAATCAGGGCGATCAAAAGCATGCGCATGACCGCCGTCCTGGATGCCGGCGGCTTCAAGGTCGATCTGGGGCAGGAAAGCGAGCGCCCCAATCTGCTGCGCCAGACTGTCAGCCTGCAGGGAATGACTCAGGTTACGGCTTACGATGGAAACGCCGGCTGGCAGATCGATCCCTTTCAAGGCCGCAAAGATCCGGAGATGGTTGGTGACGAGCAACTGCGCAGCCTGGTGGAGGATGCCGACTTTGACGGCCCGCTGGTAGATGCCCAGGCCAAGGGAAACAAGATCGAATATATCGGCCATGACCAGGTAGATGGTGATGATGTTTACAAGCTCAAGGTCACGCTCAAGAACGGCGACATCTTCTATTACTCGCTGGACCCGGATACCTACATCGAAATTCAGATTGAGAAGCAGCGGTACGTTCGCGGCGCCGTCCGCGAAAGCGTCACCCTGCTGGGTTCCTACAAGCCGGTGAATGGGGTGATGTTCCCGTTCTCGATAGTTTCCGGACCTAAGAACAATCCCGAGGCCGGCGGAAAAGTTACAGTGCAAAAGATTGAAGCCAATGTCACTCTCGACGACAAGGACTTCAAGATGCCGGCTGCGCTCGAATCACCGAAGACCGGATCGAAATAGGCCCATCCCGGGAATATTCAGTTATAACTTAAGAGGATTTTTCATCATGATGACTGCCTGCTCTCGCCTGCCCAAGCTGCAACGGCTGCCTGTCTCTGCTTTTCTGCTGCTGTCCACATTTGTCTCGACTGTGTTCGCGCAGGAAGCGCGCCCGGTGAAATATGATTCCGGCACCATCTCCGGATTGTCGGCGCGCAACATCGGCTCTGCGGCCATGAGCGGCCGCATTGCCGCCGTCGACGCAGTAGACGAAGGCGGTAAAGTCACGGTCTTCGCAGGCTCGGCCAGCGGAGGGGTGTGGAAGTCCATCAACGGCGCCACCACTTTCAAGCCGGTCTTTGATAAAGAGGATGTACAGTCCATCGGCGCAGTGACCATTGATCCTTCCAACCACAAAATTGTCTGGGTAGGCACAGGCGAGAGTTGGACGCGCAACAGCGTCTCCGTGGGAGACGGAATTTATAAATCTACTGACGGCGGCGAGAACTGGACGCTGATGGGCCTGAAAGACTCAGAGCACATCTCGCGCATCCTGGTTGATCCCACTGACAGCAATACCATCTATGCCTGCGCCACCGGCCACATCTTCGACGACAACAATGAGCGCGGAGTCTACAAAACCAGCGATGGCGGCCAGACGTGGCAGAGAGTCCTGGCCGGCGCCAATACCTCTACCGGATGCGCCATGCTCTCCATGTCGGCCAAGGAGCCCAAGACCATTTACGCATCGTTGTGGGATTTTCGCCGCCAGGGCTGGACGTTCCGTTCCGGCGGGCCGGGCAGCGGCTTGTTCAAATCCACTGACGGTGGCCAGCGCTGGACTGAAATCACTCCCTCTGCCAACAATGGTCTGCCGGAGAAACCATATGGACGCATCGCGCTGGCCGTGGCCCCCTCCAAACCCAACGTAGTCTATGCCATGATCGAGTGTAAGAAGAGCGCGCTCTATCGCTCCAACGATGGCGGCAACACCTGGGCCAAGGAAGATGCCAGCCAATACATGGTCTGGCGGCCGTTTTATTTCGCCAACCTTATTGTCGATCCCAAGGATGAGAATAAGGTCTTCAAGGTGGATCTAGCGCTGCTGCTGAGTGTGGATGGAGGCCGGAGCTTCAGCGGCACGGCCAATGCTCATGGCGATTTCCATACGGTATGGATCGACCCTGCAAATACCAACCTGGTTTATACGGGCGACGATGGCGGCATGTGGACCAGCATCGACGGCGGCGGCCGCTGGACTCATCAGATGAACCTGCCGGTCTCGCAGTTCTATCACGTCAGCGTGGATGACCACGATCCCTATCGCGTTTACGGCGGGCTCCAGGACAACAGCAGTTGGGTGGCCGACTCTTCTTATCCCGGTGGCGTTTCCAACGAGCGATGGGAAAATCTCTATGGCGGTGATGGTTTCTGGGCCTTCACCGATCCCGGCGATCCTGATTACATCTACGCTGAGTCCCAGGGGGGAGAAATAGGACGAATCAATCGCTATACCCTGGAGAGCCGCAACATCAAGCCGCAGCCTCGCTACAAAGAAGGCAAATTACGCTACAACTGGAACACTCCCATCCACATGAGTCCGAATGAAAAAGGGACCATCTACATTGGCGCGCAATTCCTGTTTCGCTCGCGCGATCACGGGCAATCCTGGGAGCGCATCTCTCCGGATCTCACCACCAACGATCCGGAAAAACAGAAACAGGAAGAATCCGGGGGCATCACCGTGGACAACTCCTCGGCGGAAATGCACACCTCCATCTACTCGATCAGCGAGTCGCCCAAAAACGGCCAGATCATCTGGGTGGGGACAGACGACGGCAATCTGCAGGTCACCCGTGATGGGGGTAAGACCTGGACCAATGTGGTCGATAAAGTTCCCGGCTTGCCCAAAAATTCCTGGGTTTCAAGCGTAAAGGCCGGGCAGTTCAATGAAGGCGCCGCCTACGCCACCTTCGACCGCCATACCTTCGGCGACCTGAAAACATACGTTTACAAGACCACTGACTACGGCGCCACCTGGACCCAGCTTCCCGCCCAGCAAAGCGGGGCCCGCGGTTACGCTCACATCATCACCGAGGACACGGTTGATCCCAATCTGCTGTTCCTGGGCACGGAATTCGGCCTCTGGATTTCCATTGATGGCGGCCAGCAGTGGGCGCAATACAAAGGCAGCAACTTCCCTGCCGTGGCTGTGCGCGACATTGTCATCCAGCCACGCGAATCAGACCTGATCCTGGCCACACACGGCCGCGGTATCTGGATCATCGATAAGATCTACTCTCTGCGTTTGCTGACGCCGGAACTGATGACCAAAGATGCCGCGCTCCTTCCCTCCAAGGCGGTGGAGTATCTCAGCACCAACGGCGGCTCGCCCGAGGGAGACTCGACTTTTTTCGGACGGAACCGCAGTGATGACGCCTTCATCACCTACTATCAGAAGGGCCGTCACATCTTCGGCGATCTCAAAATCGAAATCTTCGACGCCGATGGCAAGCTGGTCGACACAGTTGCCGGGACCAAGCATCGGGGCATCAACCGCGCCACCTGGTCCATGGTGCTCAAACCTCCGCTGGTGCCGCCCGCAGCCAGCGCCGCCTTTGAAGCTGCCACCGGCCCACGCGTCCTGCCGGGCACGTACACCGTCAAAATGACCAAGGGCGATCAGGTCTATACCGGCAAGATCGAAGTAACGCTCGATCCCCGGGCAACATTTACCGTAGAAGATCGCAAGGCGCAATACGACCTGGTCATGAAGCTCTACAAAATGCTGGACCACATGAGCTACGCCGTGGCCTCCATTGTGAGCGTGCGCGACGCAGCCCAGGACCGCGCGGCCAAACTGCCGCAGAACGACCCAGTCCGCAAAAAACTGGAACAACTTGCTACCCAGGTAGATAGCGTCCGTTCCAAGATTGTGGCCACCAAAGAAGGCGGAGCCATCACCGGCGAACAGCGCATTCGTGAGTACACCACTGAGGTCTACGGAGACGTCAACGGCTACGAAGGAAAACCCACAGCAGAAGAAATAGCCCGGGCAGACGCTCTCGACCACGAACTGGAAGATGTGGTCAAAGATTTCAACCAGATCACTTCCAGCCAGCTTCCCGGCATCAATTCGTCACTAGGCAAGAAGAAGTTGCAGCCAATCGAGCCGCTCAGCCAGCAACAATGGGACAAAATGCACGCCGAAGGCGGTGGCGCGCAAGCTTCGGGCGCAGCGAGACCGGCGTGGGAGAGGGATTAACAACCTAAACCTAACTTTCCTCTCCCGCTTTCGCCAAATTTACGCTATGCTGCACAGAATGGCTGTGCACATGACAGTTTTGGCCAGCGGGAGCCGGGCAAACTGCACCGTCTTTTCCAGTTCCTGCGGAAGCATCCTGGTGGATGCAGGCCTCTCCTGTCGTGAAACTCTTAAGCGCATGAAGGCCGCAGGTGAAGATCCGCGCCAGCTCAAGGCCATCGTCATTTCCCACGAGCACAACGATCATGTGGCCGGCATGGAGGTGCTATCCAGGAAGCTGAAGATTCCCGTCTACATGACCGAAGCCACGTATGAAAGCTGGCGCCGGTCCACGCGGGATGCAGAAGGCCGGCCAGCCAGACTGGAATGGCACGAACCGTTTCAGGCCGGGCACAACTTTTCCATCGGCAACATCTGCGTAAGTCCATTCACTACCTGCCATGATGCCGCAGATCCATGCGGCTTCACTTTCAACGCTGATGGCCTGAAGGTTGGGATTGTCATTGATCTTGGCTGCATCACCAGGAATGTGGCTTATGCGCTACGCGGCTGTGATGGACTGATGATGGAGTCCAATCACGATATCGAGATGCTGCGCAACGGCAGCTATCCGGAGATGGTGAAACACCGCATCCGGAGCCGCGACGGACACCTGTCCAATGCCGATCTGGCAAGATTCTTCGAGGATGAATACGACGGCAGTGCCGCATTCATCGTGCTGGCGCACTTGTCTGAGGAGAATAATCATCCGGAACTGGCCCGCCAGACCGCCAGCAGGGCATTAAGCGGCAAGGTGAACCTGTTTCAGGCCAGCACTCTCGCCATTGCGCATCAAGATAAACCCTTGCAACCGCTGCACGTGGGGTGAGAATATAAGCGCAATTGCCACTGGCTCGGGTTTTGCAAAAATGAGCACAATCTGCACCGATAAGGTGATTGGAAACATTCTGGCCGGCTGGCGCTACGATATTTCCGGGCTGGCGCCGGAGATGCGCGGCGACTACGACCAGCATCTGGCCGAATGCGCCCATTGCCAGTCCCGCCAAGTCCTGCACCGCACCATTGATATCGTCTTGATGATCGTGGCCAGCATCTCCGCCATCATGTTTCTGGTGGCCTTCGGCGCCGTACGCCATTACTCCCCGCGCCACGCGCTTCTGCTCGAACTGATCGCGCTCGCCGGCTTTCTCTTCTTCAGCGTAGTCTGGCTGATCGTGGCAGTGGCGACTCCCGCCCCGGTTGTGGTGGCAGATGTAGCGCGGATTCAGGCGAGGCGGATTCAGGAAAGATTGCTGAAATAGCGAGACTTAGGCTCTTGGCTTTTGGCGGTCTGATCGAAATTGGATTCAGCAATTAGCAGTCAGCACTCAGCCGGGTCGCTACGCCGAGGGCGTAGTTCATAAAAGCCACTAACTGCTTCCGGCACTTGGTCGTGTTGGCAATCGGGTCATCGGGTCATCGGTGCATCGGGTCACCACCACCCCGCAATACCGTTCACTTAACGAGAAATTGAATCTCGTTCGTTAATAGGCGAGGCGCAAGAACATTGCGGTGCTTACCCATATGATCCTCGTGGCTCCAGTATTGCCAGCGGCTTGGTGGAACTGAAACCTTGGGCGGAGCCGCTCCCTCGCCCCTACTCGCGCGCTGAAGAAAACGCGCGCGAGCTTAACGGGGACTTCGGGATAGCAGAGCATCGAGGGTAAGGAGTGCAACGACGGGCCAGCATTCATGGCAGCAACCACCCTCTTTCCTTAACTGAACGGTATTGGGG
>DATDGH010001029.1:0-7743 GCA_036522215.1 Candidatus Angelobacter sp.
ACCGGCCTTAAACATGGCCGCCTTCGGGCATTGCTGGTGGTGGCCGAAGTGGCGATTGCCGTCTTGTTGATGGCCGGCGCTACACTCATGATTCGCACTTTCGCGAGCTTGCGCTCTGTACAAACAGGGTTCGATGCCAACAACGTCCTCACCATGAGGACTGCGATCTCCGGAGGCCGATACTCTTCTACGGCGCAGGTGGCAAGCATGGTGCAGCAGGCTACAGATCGCATCCAGGTGTTACCCGGCGTTCGGGCAGTTGGAAGCGCCGTGATTTTGCCGGTGGAAGGCTCATCCATAGATCTGCCTTTCAGCGTGGAGGGACGTCAACCTAAGGATGGAAAGTGGGAAGGGGATGAATATTGGCGCTTTGTTTCGCCTGGATATTTTGAGGCCTTGCGAATTCCGCTGGTTCGCGGACGCCTGTTCGCTCGCACAGACGGCGGCGGCTCCGACCATGTGGTGATCATTAATGAGGACTTTGCCAAGAAATATTGGCCGAACCAGGACCCGCTCGGACAACGCGTCACAATCGGCAAAGGGCTGGGACCAGAATTTGAGGAGCCGCCCCGCCAGATCATAGGCGTGGTTGGAAGCGTGACGGAAGCCAGATTGGGCAAGACGGTGCCAGTCATGTATGTCCCCCAAGCCCAGGTCTCAGATGGACTAACAAAACTGGGCGCCAGCCTGCTGCCGTTAAGCTGGGTCATCCGGACCAATACGGATCCGCTTTCTGTCGCTTCTGCCGTGCGACACGAGTTCGAAACCCTGGATGCGCAGTTGGCTCCGACGCACGTTGTGACCATGGAGCAGCTTATCTCCGAGTCTACCGCCCAGCAGAATTTCAGCACGCTGTTGCTGACGGTTTTTGCTGGACTGGCATTGTTGCTGGCTGCGGTGGGGATTTATGGCTTGATGGCCTACGCGGTGCAACAGCGCACACAGGAAATTGGCATCCGCATGGCCCTGGGCGCTAACCGGACAAAGATCATGACCATGATTCTGAGTCAGGGCGCTCGCCTGGCCGCCATTGGCACTGCGATTGGTCTCGCGGGCGCTTATGCAGTCACACGGCTGCTGGCAAAATTCCTGTTTAGCATAAAGGCCAATGACCCGCTGGCGTTCTCAATGGTGGCGGTCTCTCTGGTCGCCATCACGCTCCTGGCCGGAGCAGTCCCGGCAAGACGCGCAACCCGCGTAGATCCCATGGTCGCTTTGCGGCAGGAATGAGAGTTTTTTCTCGCCCGAACGCCCGAATGTGGGTGACGCCGCGATTCTTTGCGCGTCGAACAGCTGTGTTGTCCCTGCGGTTGCTGCTGCTGGTGTGTTTGTGCGCCAAGGTTGAGTGCCAGGAGCAGATGTCGGGCCAGAAGATATTTAAGGCTTACTGCGCCCAATGTCACGCCACAGGAAGCAACGCCGGACTCGGGCCAGGTCTGCGTCATATTCTCAGGTCGAAGCGGCTGAGCGAGAGGCAGGTCCGCGGGATCATCAGTAAAGGCAAGGACACCATGCCGCCGTTCGGGAATAGACTGAGTTCGGGCCAATTGAACCGTCTCATCCAATTTCTTAAAAGCTTGTGAGGCCGGAAAGGAAAGACCATGAAATGGCTGCTATTGGGCTGGCAGAGACTTGGATTGGCTCTGCCGATCCTTTTTTGGGCGGCCATACCTTGTGCGGCTCAGCTGACGACGGCGCAATACGGCAATGCACGCACCGGCGCCGACACAAGTGAAACTATACTCACTCCACAAAATGTAAACGCGCAACAGTTTGGCAAAGTGTTTTCCTTCAAAGTGGACGGAGACGTTTATGCTCAGCCTTTATATCTGCCGCAATTAGAGATTCCGGGCAAGGGCAAACACCATGTTCTTTTTGTAGCCACTGAGCACGATAGCGTTTATGCGTTCGATGGAGACAATAATCCGTCCAGCCCGCTGTGGCAGGTCAGCTTTATTTCCCCCGGCAACGGCAGCACCCCGCTGGCTGCCAGGGAAGTGCAATGTCCTTTCATCCGGCCGGAGGTTGGGATTACGCCCACGCCGGTTATCGATACCAAAACCGGCACGCTCTACGTTCTGGCGCGGACGAAAGAGAATGGCAAATACTTTCAACGGTTGCACGCATTGGACGTAACCACAGGAGCGGAGAAATTCGGTGGTCCTCAAGTCATTCAGGCTTCGGTTCAGGGACGAAAGCGCAGGCTGGATTTTGATCCGTTGCGCGAAAATCCACGTGCCGCACTCTTGCTGGCCAATGGCAACATCTATCTCACCTGGGCATCTTCTTGTGATGTGGGCGAGTATCACGGATGGGTAATCGCATATGATGCCCATACGCTCAAGCAGACTGGAGTCTTCAATACCTCGCCCGATGCTGAGGAGAGTGGTATCTGGCAGTCCGATGCCGGCCCTGCAGCCGACGAACAAGGGAACATCTATGCAGTCACTGGAAATGGCAAGTTCGATGCAGACTCGGGCGGGCGCGACTTTGGAGACAGCATCCTGAAGCTCACCCAGACCTCTCAGGGCCTGATAGCAAAAGACTATTTCACGCCTTCTGATCAGCAGAAGTTGAATGCCAACGATCTGGATGTGGGTTCGGATGGGCCTGTGCTTCTGCCGGACCAGCCCGGTCCGCATCCGCACCTTCTGATCACTGCAGGCAAGGGCGGCGGAGTGTATGTGATTGATCGCGATCATATGGGCGGATATCGGGCCGGCAATAACAGTCATGCGGTGCAGGTGATTCAGCTTGGCGATTCTTGCCTGGGTGCGCCCGCTTACTGGAACCAGAGCGTCTATATCTTCTGCAGCCATGACGTGCTGAGACAATACAAAGTTGAAAATGGCCGGCTGTCAACCGAGCCGGTGGGCAAAGGGACTGTGCAATTTACTGATCCCGGAGCTACGCCCACGATATCTGCCAGCGGAATGAAGAACGGGATCGTCTGGTGGGTGGCAACAAAAACCTGGGATGGGTCCGATCATTTTGCCGTGCTGCATGCCGACGACGCAGCGAACATTGGCCATGAACTCTACACCAGTGAAGAGAACAGCGGACGTGACCGCGCCGGCTCTGCTTTGCGATTCGTGATGCCCACGGTGGTTCATGGACGGGTGTACATCGGCGTCAAAGGTGAAGTGGATGTTTATGGCTTGCTGCAGTCACCGCAGAAAAGCAGCAAGTAGCAGCCGGGTCGCTTTTGGCAATCGGGTCACCGGGTCATCGGGTCATCGGTCACCACTACCCCGCCACGCGAAGCGCGCGTCGGGGATCCGGTTGTCAGTTCCGCGCAGCCTGGAGTTTTCGCCTATGATGCGCAGAATTTTCGGCACCGGCGGTAATTGATACTGCTTCTTCGGCTTGGAGGATTTGTTTTTCGATTTCAAGGTAACCAATTTTTCAGTCACGTGTATCCCACTCTCTTATCACCGGCGCTAAAGCGCTGCGTATTATGCGACGTCTTGTCGTGGGCTTGAAAGCCCACTTCCCTGGCCTGAAGGCCAGGGCTTCCACCTTTGACACAGCAGCCTAAAAATGGCCCGCCTATTCACTAACACCTAAGCCGTCTGCTTGACGGCCTGTGCGGTGAACACCTCGCGCAGCATGGCGCAGGTTTGTTCCAGAGAAGCGCGCGAGGCACTTGAAGTCGCGAGAGCGCTGGCTACATTGAATCCGTGGAGTGTGCCCAGATACCGCGTACACGTCACAGGAACGCCGGCCCGGACCAACTTACGCGCATAGGCTTCGCCTTCATCGCGCAAAATATCGCATTCAGCGGTAATCACCAGTGCCGGCGGCAAGCCTTTAAGTTGCTCCAGGCTGGCTTCCAGCGGGCACGCGGTCGGCTCGGTATGGATGGAATTGTTGCCGCTGTAGTGCCGCCAAAACCATCTGCCAGTTTCGGCGGTGAGATAGAAGCCTTGTGCAAATTGCCTGCGCGACGCGAAATCAGGGGCGCCACCGGCAGAGGGATAAAAGAGCACCTGCGCCAGGATTTTGGGACCACCGCGCTGCTTGGCCATCATGCACACAACTGTGGCCATGTTCCCGCCTGCGCTCTCGCCCGCAACGGCAATCCGGGAAGAATCAAGACCAATCTCGCTGCCACGCTCTGCTACCCATTTTGTGGTAGCATAGGCCTCTTCATTGGCTACTGGGTAGTGTGCGTCCGGCGCACGCGTGTATTCAGGAAATACCACAGCCACATTGGCGCCGTTCACAATGTCGCGCACCACGCGTTCGTGGGTTTCAAAATCGCCCAGGACCCATCCGCCTCCATGAAAGAACATCACGACGGGCAGCGTGGTTTTGTTTCCGGCCGGACGAACAATATAGATAAGAAGGCTTCCCTTGAGTCCGGCAGGAATGGTGCGCTTCTCAATGTCTGCGGGCAACTTGACGACGGGAACGGCTGCCTGCCCACGCGCGAACAGAGCGCGCGCTTCGTCTACGGAGAGCATGTGCATCTCCGGCCGGCCGGAATCCTTGACGAACTTGAGAAACGCCTGCGATTGTGGGTCAAGAACTGGCTCGTTCAGATCCATGAATGGCTCCTTCGAATAATCTGGTATCACTGGCGAGGAAAAACTCTCGGTGTCTTCAGTCTTGCTCTGTGACCTCTGTGGTGAGGTTTGACTTCGCCGTTGCTCGCTAATTGCCAGACGCTATCAGCTCCCTGGCCCGCGCCAGCTCCGGACGATCCGAATGCAGGCCGTTATCGCAGTTCTTAAGCAACTGTGCGTAATAGGCGGCGGCCTTCAGAGGCTGTTGCGTCAGCTCCGCGGCGCGAGCCGCACCGTACAGCCCATTGAAGCGGTTGGGATCTGTGTGCAGAGATTTTTCATATTCCACCAGAGCTTCCTGGTAGCGGCCTAAATCCAGAAGCATGTCCGCCAGCATCTCTCGTGCCGGAAGAGCGACCTCGGCTTTGCCCAGGTGGTCCTGCTTGTCAGCTACTCCCCTAAGCAGATTCAGGGCCTCTTCATTTTTTCCTTCAGCAAACGCCAGCCACGCGTGGGCTTCGTCTCTATCGGTCTTCATTCCATCCACGTAGTAAGCCTTATCCGTCTTCTTTGTCGCCTCCAGCATGGCGTCATAATGATCAACAGCGCTTCGCGCGGCAGCTGAGTCACGCAGATGGCCGCCCGCGATGGCTTGCGCCCAATAAGTGTTCGCCTGGCTATAAGGTTGAATGCCGGCAGGCGGCTGGAGCGCTAAAACATCTTTCCATTGCCGCCTTTCCAGCCCGTAGCGGGCAGGGAAGTCAGTGAGCATGTCATTCAGGTAGTCACGAAACTCCTGGTCCACATCATCCTGTTTGATGGCGGCCAGTTCTTCGATCAGGGCTTTGGCCCTGGCATCATCTCCAATTTGCAAATAGGCGTACTCCAGGAAATCCATGGAGTGGAGGCGATGATGAAGCATGTGGTGGAAATCCGGGGATTGCTTACGCGCCGCGTCAATGGCGGCAAGATTCGATTGAATGTCGTCCTGCCAAAGTCCCAGGCGGGTGAAGATATGAGAAGGCATGTGCAGCGCGTGGGCTGACGAAGGCGCGATGTTGGCATAAGTCCTGGCCGCTGCCAGTCCCTGCTGGGCAAAGTTGGGATTGTCACATGCGTGGATCAGGTAGTGGGCGATGCCGGGATGGTCCGGATTTTTCGCAAATAGCCTGTTGAGAATGGCAATGGCCTGTTTTGCATTTTCGAGCTCAGTCTCATCGCGACCCGAGGAGAGCAGGGAGAGCGCATAAAACACCGCCGCTTCCTGGTCTTTGGGATAACTCTGATATACGCGCTTCATGGCAGAGGCATAAGCAATTGCGCGCTTCTCATGGTCCACTGCAGCGGAGTCCCGATAGAAAACGGCCAGCGCCGCGATGTAGTCGCGTTCGCGCAGCGTTTTTGCCTTGATAGTTTGTGCCTTGCCCAGCAACTCCTGTCCACGCTTGAGATCAGCATCGGTTGGACGGCTCCAAAGCTGGTGATAGAGGCTCATGGCCTCTCCCCAGTAGGCGATAGCGCAGTGCGGGTCCTGTCGCTCTACGTCCTGGAACTGCCGGGCGGCCTCCTCATAAACAAAGGAGTGCAGCAGCGCAACCCCGCGCTCGAAAGGCTTCTGCATAGCGGTAGCGCAGGATATGGGAAAAGAAACCGTGCCCAGCTTTTCATTGGGATCAAAATGATGATGATCGTCGTCCGCGACCAAGCTCAGCGGATACGCCAAGAGTGTAAGAACAAGAAAAAAAGCGCGGGATTTCATGGCATTTAGTTTACCGCGAGCCCTGGTAGTTTGCCTGGGCGGCAGCGAAAGGCCATGATTCGCCGCGGGCGCATACCTGGGAATGGCTTTGCTTGATTACGGCAATCATCTAAAAGGCAGGCGCCTGGCCGCTAATCACTAACCGCTTCTGACAGTGGCTGCGCGCCGATGACATTACCGTCCTGATAATAGCGCCGGGTTCTGGGCAGCTTGCCCATCCAACCCAGCATGAAAAAAATGGCGGCAACGATCAGGAAAGTCAGTAGCCGAAGATCACCAAGAGGTCCAGGGCCAAGGGCGAAGCGCTTGCCGAGCCGCCACATGGCCCAGCCGGCGAGTTGGGTGGGCACCACTGTCCACACGGCAACGTAGAACCATGCTTTTTCTGCTCCCTCGCTGCGCGTTGAACGTCGCGCGCGGGGCGTGAGATCCAGAACAGTGGCCAAAACGATTGCCGCCGCCAGCACGTAATAGAGCTTCACAAAGAGTTCGCCGATGATCCATCGGCCGGTGAGGAAACTGATCACCAGCCCGGTGAGATTGATGACGAAAGGCACTAGAAGATCGATCCAGGCGGCGGTATAGCAGACTACGCGGTACCACAAGTTTGACTTGTCTTCGCCATAATGCGTGATGTAGGGTTGCGGCTCAGCACCGGGCAAGCGTCCGGCGAACCCGCGCCAGGCGCAGGCAGCGGTTACAATTGCCAGCCAGATCCAGTGGCGCCGGTCGGGACCGTGGGCATAGAGATCGGCTGTGAGGTTCCCCGGTAAAATCCAGAACACCCAGACCCAGAGAGGTACGTGCAAAATCCGGTAGTAAATCTTGTTTCGTTCGCGTTCGACAACCTGCTTCATTGATGACCGCCCGCAATTTATCTTAATCCAGT
The DNA here is from genome assembly GCA_036522215.1 of Candidatus Angelobacter sp. GTDB lineage: Bacteria > Acidobacteriota > Terriglobia > Terriglobales > Acidobacteriaceae > Angelobacter. The sequence continues at coordinate 7,157 of DATDGH010001029.1, forward strand.
TTTGGCCTTTTAATTCCTGCGTCTGAAAAACCAACAGCAAAAGCAAAACCTCACCAGAGAGGACACAGCGTAGCAGAGCCACAACCAAAATTTGCCGCAGATTTCCTCGAGATGAACGCAGATTGATAGATGTCGAGAATCGGGTCACCGGGTCATCGGGTCACCACCACCCCGCCACGCGAAGCGCGCGTCGGGGACCCCGAGGGGACCCCGGTCGTCGGGTCATCGGAAAAGCAAAATCCGTTTTGTCGCGATTACGCGCGAATTTAGAACACAGCGAAGAAAGAAGAATGGGAAGGCAAGAACCAATGAGGGGCCGAGAAGTTCATTTCATTTTCAAGCTGCTATGTGGGTTAGGTAGGGAAATCGTTCTACAGTTCTGTGGAAAGTGTTGTGGAAAATAGGGATATCGCAACGGCGCTGGGCAGAAGGCCGCAATTTCAGCGGGAATTCGCACTGCAGATTGGGCAGAAAAAATGTTGTGATTGCACCAATCTTCGGCGTTGACTTTTCCCCGTTTCCATTTACGATCACTCGCGTCGATGGCTGAAAGGGTTGGCCTCAATAAACCGTAGCTGATCCGAAGT
>DATDGH010001030.1:0-4205 GCA_036522215.1 Candidatus Angelobacter sp.
AATGGAGCGAGGCTTGTCAAGGGAAATTTTCAAGACGCCTGGTTTCGAGAAGGTTAGGGAGCGGGCCGACGGGAGTTTAACGTTTTCAAGGCGCGCGCAAGAGCAGTCTTCGCCGACGCAGAACTCGGTTGCTCTTTGACCGCAATGCCGAGTTCGGAAACCGCGTCTTCGGCATTCCCCTGCAACAGGAGAAGATTCCCCAGCTTCATATGAAGAGAAGCATCCATTGGTCTTTGCAATAAGAGCTTTCGATATTCGAGTTCTTCGTGTTTGGTGTCACCCAGCGTGCCATAATTGTTTGCAAGAAGAAGCCTTGCCTCAATAGCAGAGGGTTTCTCTGCGAGGGCATGGAGCAATTCTCCCTGAGACCCAAGGAAGTCCCTTTTGAGGCTCAATCGCCGTGCAAAGGCGATGTGTTCTTCGGCAGTGTCAGAAGAAACTTCCAGATCTGGCGGGCGGGTGCAGCCCCGACCTTCTTTACCAGAAACAGGAGGGTCTAAGCTTTCTTCGATTGACTGCAAGGTGGACTGAATCGTGACATCCTCTGGAGCCAGACAAGAGGCCCAGTTTATCGCGGCCCTGGCGGCGTTGATTTTGCCCTGCAACCTCCAAACTCGGCCCAGCTCGAACCATGGCTTGGCCCGTCCCGGCAGTAAGGAGATAGCCTTAATCAGCTCCTGGGCGGCGCCCGCGAAGCCTTTCTGGTCGGCAAGAATTAGACCAAGATTATAGTGTGGCAGGCCATAGTCCGGTTTTAGCGAAATCGCCTGCTTCAACGATGCTTCCGCTGAGGAGAAATCTCCCTTCGAAGCGAGTTCGAGACCCGAATTACTGAGCCGTGACGATTCCGTCGCTCGCGACAGGCGACCCCTTAAGTCTTCAGCCTGGTCGAACTCAGCGGCCGCGTCCTGACGCTGACCCGATTTTTGAAACACGCGTGCCAGCACGTAGTGAGCGTCTTCCAAATCTGGGTTTGCCCGTAGTGCTTCCTGCAATTCTTCTTTCGCTTCCTCGATCTTGCCCATTTGGAGCAGCAATTTTGCGAGAGCAGTTGTGGCTTCCGGATAGCGTCCTTTGGTCGCGATCGCTTCGCGATACTGCGCGGCTGCCCCGTCAAAGTCTTCTCTCTCCTCTAAAGCAATTCCTAGATTGAAATGCGCACTGGAAAGATCCGGCTTCAACCGGATAGCATGGCGCAGCTCTGGGATGGCCGCTTCGACATCTCCGGTTTTCATCAATCCAAGTCCCAACAGATTCAGTGCTTCCGGATAATCCTGCTGATATCCCAAAGCCTCCCGGAACTCCCGAATGGCCCCAGGCCAATCGAGCTGGACTTGCGGATTGGCGATGAGTGTAAGTCCCAGGCTAAAGTGAGCTTGGGCAAAATCGGATTTCAAGCCAATTGCTTTTTGAAATGCCAGCGCAGCACTGCCGGAGTCGGACATTTGTCCGAACACCAAACCCAGTTGATACCAAGCGTTTGCATCGTTCGGATTTAGTTTTAGGGCAGCACGGAGATCAGCCAGCGCGGTGGAATAGTTGTTGTGCTGAGATTCTTCAATTCCGTTGCGTACAAGCCGGTCAAACTCATTGTCTTCCGCAAGTGAAAGCACCGCACCTGCCAGCAACGCAGCCAGCAGCAGTGGGAACAGCATAATTTTCCGCTGAATTGTTTTCACCCAAACTCCACCGCATTTCCTTCCAGAACGTGATGCACCCGCGATGCAAGACTACGCCAGCGTGATTTGCAAGGCCGTTAGGCTGGCTGGAGGGAAGGTGTGCACCAGCTTTCCCTCACGCGGTGCACCGACTGACGGAAAGCTCAGGCTTGACGCGATCAGGGTCTGTAACCCGAACACGTCATAATCCCCAACTTGGAAAAGCTGAGAATAAGCTTCATTTTCCCCTTCAGTCATCGTTAACTGTATCGTATAGTACTACAGCGAGGCAGGGGATTTTCGGGGGATGGGGCTAAACATTTTCGATCTCAAGACAAAGGTCGCAGTCGTGGTCGGCGGTACAACCGGTATTGGTCGTGCGATCTCCGAAGGATTGGCCGATGCAGGCGCGAACGTTATTGCCAGCGGCAGGCGCCAGGCGCAAGTCGATGATATTGCCTGCCTCATAGAACAAAAGGGCCGTTCGACGATTCGCCAGACCTGCGACGTGCGGGATCGCTCGTCCATTCAATCGCTGCGAAATTACACCCTGGAGAAGTTTGGCAAGGTCGACATCCTGGTGAATTGCGCCGGCATCACTAAGCGTCACTCTACGCTCCACTTCTCGGAGCAAGACTGGGTGGAAATTCTGGATGTGAACCTGACCGGGACGCTGCGATGCTGCCAGGTTTTTGGCGAAACCATGCTGGAACAAGGTTCGGGCAGAATCATCAATATTGCATCCCTTTCTACTTTTGTCGGCCTTTTTGAGGTTGCCGCCTACGGAGCCAGCAAAGCCGCAGTCGGGTCTCTGACCAAGACGCTCGCTGTCGAATGGGGTCGGCACGGCGTCCTGGTAAACGCGATCGCTCCAGGTGTGTTTCGGACGGCTTTGAATTCCGACCTTTTAGACAACACCAACCGTGGTCGTGAATTCCTTGCGCGCACTCCGCTGCAACGCTTTGGAAAAATCGAAGAACTCATCGGGGCCGCGGTTTATTTAGCCTCGGATGCCGCGTCTTTCACGAACGGCGAAATGCTCATAGTGGACGGAGGATTCTTGGCCAGCGGCGTGAACTGCTAGCGACTATTTCGCACTTTTGATCGAGGGAAATTTCCGACTGTATGTCAAATAACGGCAATGTGAACAAAATGCAGTACCGAAAACTCGGCCAGACGGACCTAACTGTTTCGATTCTCGGTTTCGGCTCTTCTCCCTTAGGCGATGTCTATTCGATTGTCAATGCAGAGGAGGCAGAGCGCGCGGTGGCGCTTGCGATTGACGAAGGGATCAATTTCTTCGATGTCTCTCCTTATTACGGGGCCAATCTCGCTGAGCAGCGCCTGGGCAAAGCCCTCAAAGGGCGGCGCTCGAAAGTTGTATTGGCCACAAAATGCGGGCGTTATGGGCTGAATGATTTCGATTTTTCTGCGCAACGTATTACAAACAGCATTGATGAATCCTTGCGTCGTTTGCTCACCGACCATGTTGACTTGCTTCAGGTGCACGACGTGGAATTTGGCACGGTGCAACAAATTGTGGAGGAGACTCTGCCAGCCCTCCGGCGTCTTCAGAAGCAAGGTAAAGCGCGCTACATCGGCATCACGGGATACTCGCTAAAGACGCTGGTTGAAATCGCATCAGCCGCGCCGGTTGACAGCATTCTCACGTATTGCCGATACAACCTCATGGTCAGCGACATGGATAAAGTTTTGACTCCATTCGCTCAAAAACACGGAGTTGGCCTTATCAATGCCTCCGGGCTGCACATGGGAGTGTTGACCGATAAAGGCGCCCCCGGCTGGCACCCCGCTCCGCAACTGGTCAGGGAGTCTGGAAGAAAAGCAGCCTCGTTTTGCCGTGAGCACGGCGAAAACATTTCTTCCATTGCCCTCAGGTATTGTCTCGACCACAACTATGTATCGAGCACTCTGGTGGGTATGTGCACGCAGAAGGAAGTTCTAGACAACCTTGCGTCCACGTATCGCCTGGCTGATCCAGGCCTGGTGAACTCCATTCAACGACTAATGCAGCCGGCATTGGAATATGTTTGGCCCTCCGGCAGGCCGGAGAACTATGGCTAGTTCCTGATGGGTTCGCCGCGAACACGGTTTCACAATCTTGGAGATGATGCGCATGAAAGCGTTAGTTCTAAAGGAGCCGGGTAAAGCAGTCGTCGAGGAAGTGCCTGAACCCGTGGCGGCCGCAGGTGGTCTGCGGTTGAAAGTTCGGATGGTTGGTCTCTGCGGAAGCGATCTGAAATCTTATCAAGGGATGAACCCCTTGGTTACATTCCCTCGAATTCTTGGACATGAAGTGGCTGCAACTATTGATAGCGGGCTGGATGGCGCCACGATTGAGACAACGAATGTGGCGGTTTCTCCTTATACCCACTGTGGATCGTGCGCTTCCTGCCGCAGGAATCGCCCCAATGCCTGCCAGTTCAACCAAACCCTCGGTGTTCAACGCGACGGCGCCATGACCGACTTCATCACGATGGCCAAGGAGAAGGTCTTTCCGTCGAAGCTCGCGCTGAGGGAACTTTG
>DATDGH010001031.1:0-3532 GCA_036522215.1 Candidatus Angelobacter sp.
CTACCTGCGAGGAGGAGCGCAAGAAAGAAAACCGCAAACCAGGACAGTCGCCGCCGAAGCCAGCAACTCTGTTGCCCATGTACAAAGCGCCGGTCAAGCCGGTTTCCGCGCATCCGGTGGGCAAATACGCCATCAATTTTAAGTGGAATGACGGACATGAGAGCGGTATCTATTCCTGGGACTATCTGCGCATGATGTGCCAATGCGCCGAGTGCCAAGCCATAGTGGCGTCGGGAAAAATCCAATAGAAGCCTGTGAATTTTAGAGCCAAACTCAACCCGCAGCAGTGTGAAGCCGTAGAAGCCGTCAACGGACCGGTGTTGATCCTGGCGGGCGCGGGCAGCGGGAAGACCCGGGTGATCACCTATCGCATCGTGCATTTAATTGAAGACCTCAGAGTCCAGCCGGATGCGATCCTGGCGGTGACTTTCACCAACAAAGCTGCGGCAGAGATGGCAGACCGGGTGGACAAGCTGTTAGGGGGCCGGACTCTGGCCAAGCCTCTTATCTCCACCTTCCATTCTTTCTGCGTGCGCGTGCTGCGGCGAGACATTCAGGCGCTGAATGTTGTTCCCGGTATGGGTTATAAGAAAGATTTTGCCATCTATGATGAGTCCGATCAACAGAACGTGGTGAAGGCGGTCATGCGCCGCCTGGGCCTGGATGATAAGCAGATGAAACCCAGCGCAGTGCTGGGACGCATCTCCTGGGCCAAGAACCACATGCTAGATGCGCAGGAGCTGTACCTGCAGTCGGCGGACCCGCTCACGGAAAAGGTGGCCCACATCTTCGCTGAGTACGGCAAAGAATTGCGCAAGGCCAACGCCCTGGACTTTGATGACCTGCTACTGGAGACTGTCCGTTTGCTCAAGTCATCATCGGAGGTGCGGCAGCGTTACCAGAGCCGCTACCAGTATCTGTTAATCGACGAATACCAGGACACGAATCGTCCCCAATATGAATTGATCAAGCTGCTGGCGGGGCCAGATCATAACGTCTGCGTTGTCGGCGATGAAGACCAGTCGATCTATTCCTGGCGCGGCGCCGATATCCGCAACATCCTAGAATTCGAGCAGGACTTCCCTGAAGCTCGCGTGATTCGCCTGGAGCAAAACTATCGCTCCACGCAGTACATCCTGGAGGCGGCCTCGGGCGTGGTGAGCCACAACCTCAAGCGCAAGGGGAAAACGCTGTGGACAGCACGTGAGGGCGGATCCAAAATCGGGTTCTACGAAGCTCCCGATGGGGAGAATGAATCCCTTTTTGCTGCAGATTACATTTCGCGTTATCTGAAAAAGGCGGCGGGCGAGTGCGAGAATGACATCCGAGTGGCGGTACTCTATCGCACCAACTCGCAGTCCCGGCTGATAGAGGAAGCCATGCGCCGCTACCAACTCAAGTATCAGGTGGTAGGCGGATTTTCGTTTTACGAGCGCGCAGAGATCAAGGACATGATCAGCTACCTCAAGCTGATCAATAATCTTGACGACTCCATCGCGCTGCTGCGCGTGATCAATACGCCGGCGCGCGGGATCGGCAAGAGTACTTTGGAGACTCTGGAGCGGCTTTCGCTTGAGACTGGAATGTCGCTGTGGATGGCCATGGGCGAAGCCATTGAGCGCGGGTTGCTGCCCAATCGCGCTGTGGCGGCCCTCAGGAACTTCAAGGAGCTGATTGCAGATGCTCGCGCTATGTTGACGGGCAGCTTTGTTGATCGGGTTCGGGAGACATCTGTCTCGGACCAGCCCCGTGTGTCAGAGCCGTCCTTGGCCAACGAAGGCGAGAACATCAGTTTCGATTTCGGCGTGAATGCCGATGCACCCCCGGAACCGGAGCAGCCGCCCCAAGAAGGTTTTCGCTCTCCTGGGGGCCCGGCATCCATTCCTGAAGTGCTCAAATTCCTGCTCGATCGGACTGGCTACATAAAAGAACTGGAAGAGGAAAGAACTCCGGACTCAACGGCACGCATTGAAAACCTGCGCGAACTGGTGAATGCGGCCATGGACTCACGCGACCGTGGGGAGAACCTGACGGAATTCCTGGACCATGCTGCCCTGGTCAGTGACGTAGATGCCTACGATCCACGTGGGCAGATCACGCTGATGACTCTGCATTCCGCCAAAGGCCTGGAATTCAACCTGGTCTTTCTGGTGGGCATGGAAGAGGGATTGTTTCCACACTCGCGTACCTTCAACGATCCCAGTCAGATGGAAGAAGAACGCAGGCTTTGCTACGTAGGCATGACCCGGGCGATGGACTATCTGGTGCTCACGCGGGCGAGTTATCGCCGCCGCTACGGGACTGACATGCCGGAGGCAAGTATCCCCTCGCGGTTTTTGGAAGAGGTCCCGGCAAAATTAGTGGAAGATGTGGGCTCGCCTCGAACCAGCGCGATTTTTGCCGGCGGTGCGGATGCGTACGCGGAAAAGCATTTCAGCTATGAAGACGAGGACCAGAGCGTCAGTGCACGAGGGTACGCTTCACCCCGCTCGCCGAAGAGGAAAAGCAGTTATTCCGGTCCAAAGTACAATTCCATCGATAACATAGCTGAGTTTTTCGCTTCACGTGGCAGAAAGTTCAATCGGCCGCAGGTTCCGATTGAAGAGCCGCAGGGCAGGCGGGCATTCCGGCCCGGACAGCGCGTAAAACATCCTAAGTATGGGGAAGGCACTGTTTATCAGCGTGAAGGCGAAGGAGAAAACGCCAAGATTACTGTACAATTTCCACGATTCGGGTTGAAAAAACTGGTGGAGAAGTACGCGCAACTGGAAAAAGCGTAAACGCCGAAAAGCGCAACCACAAAGGTCACGAAGGAAACACGAAGAACCAAGGAGAATAGAAACAACACATTGGAAATCCTTCGTGTCCTTTGTGGTTGATTTCTGTAAATTCATTTCAGGATAGGTGAATGGCAAATACAAAAGCACTGACCAAGGAAGAACGCAAGAAATCCAAGCGTGTGGCCCGCAAGAAGCAGGCTCCCAAGAAACCTCGCGACTACGCTCGCGGCTCCAAAAAACGCAAGGTGAAGAAGATGGTCCGCGGACAGGCCAAGCGGTAGCAGGGCCTCGCATCAGGCCGGGTCGCCAGCTCTCTATCCCGCGACCCGGTCCACAGTTTCTACAAGGAGCCTTTTTTGGCCAATCAATTTTTCGCCAGGAAGTCCATTGACAAGCTGATCAGCGACTCCGAACGGCCGGAGCATCGGTTAAAAAAATCGTTGGGTCCATGGTCGCTGACGGCATTGGGCATCGGCGCCATTATCGGCTCCGGAATTTTCGTGCTAACCGGCACGGCCGCCGCCGGCGAGTACTCGCAAGTTCCCTCGATTTTTAAAGCGCAGGTGCTGGATGTGATCCTGAGCCTCATTCAGCACGGCAACCTGTCAGGAGTGTTGATGCATGGGCGCCCGCCAGCCGGCCCCGCAATTGTGATCTCATTTCTCCTGGTTGCAGTGCTGTGCAGTTTTGCAGGGTTATGCTATGCCGAGCTGGCTTCGATGATCCCGATTGCGGGGAGTGCCTACACTTAC
>DATDGH010001032.1:0-5716 GCA_036522215.1 Candidatus Angelobacter sp.
TTTTGGTATTGATCTTAGCTATCATAGCCAGAACCTCAGCGATGTGAACTTCAGAAAAGCGCTGCCGAACGCCCATGCCTCCGGCAGCGGCAAGCGTCTCATCTTTCGCTCATGCTTTTGATGGGAGGCCATTCGGCCAGGGTCTCAAGCTCGCCCTTCTCCAGCCGCATGAGCTGGGCATGGATGGTGATCCCCGGCTCAATATTGAGAACGAGCGAGGTCTGATCCTGAAACTCGATGGCCAGGGAGTTGCTGTCTGTGGTGGTGAAGAGCTGGACTCTCTCCGCGATTTTCCCTTTAACCAGGGGAAATTCGACGAAGCGCCTGTGGGGAAGCGTCCTTTCCCGAAGGGCAAATTCGCCCGGTGAAGGTTTGTTGGAGGTGGAGGAACTGCGCTTTCGGATTCTTCGCTTCTTGCTTTTTGGTGTTATGCGGTGGCCGGCAGAAGGCTTCCTCTTGCTCTTCATAGGCAGCCTCCCTGTGGGGAAGTGCTAATTGCCAACTGCCATTTGCTGATTGTCGAAGATCCCGGCTTGCCGTGGACTGAGCCGCAGGATTGCGCCGAAACGGCAGAGCGTTTACTTTGAAATGCAGCCATGTTGCCCTCCCAGTGAGGCAATTTGGTTAGGGCATCGTCAATGCTCAGAACATTGGCGGTGCCTGCTTTGAGTTTTGGTTCCCACTCCGCCGCCGCAGTGGGGAAGCTGTCATTTTTTGTCATTCCGAACGCAGAGAGGAATCTGCTTTTCGGTGTTTACTTCTTTTTCTGCGACTTCTTCGTTTTTGACTTTGATTTAGCTAATTGCTGATTGCCAATTGCCAATTGCTTCTTCGTGTACCTCGTTTTCCTCCCATTTTTGATTTTGGGCAGGATCTTGCGGACGCGCTCGATGTCGGTGCCAGTCCATGCGCGATACTTTCCGCCGCCGATTCTCTCGACCGGCGGTGCCGGTATCTTCCCAGCCGCAAGGTAACGCTGGATCGTCCTAAAATCCAAGCCCAACTCGTGAGCAGCTTCGCGGGTGGAATAGCGTCGCATTAATGTCGCATGCTACGACAGATTGATCTGATTGTCAATACGAAAACTTTCGGTTGGAAGTTGAGTGACGGAAGATCAGGTGATTGAGATGCTTGATCTGGAGACCGTCGTAGAGCGTGCAGCGGTAGGTGGTGGGTCTGGTGGAAGAGGGAGAGAAAAAACACATCGTTGGGATGATGGCGGAGAGAGAGGCAAGAAAGCGGGTCTCACCGCCCTGCTATCTCAACTTCTGTGCAGGTGCCTGGCTTGGCGGCGTTTACTGCAGCGACAACATCCGTGAGCACAAGCTTGATAAGGCGCCATCGGGCTTTACCCAAAACCACTATGGCAATCCGGTAGCGTTGCAAGTTCTGCTGATAGCGAATATTTTTGTCCGTGGTAAGCAGCAGGTCAAAACCGCCATCAGTCGCTGCCTGCAATAACTCTCCGTTAGTGAGTTTGTCCCAGCCTTGGGCTCGCGCTTCTTTCACTGTGTGTCCCGAGAGTGCACGAGCAATGCCTCGGGGTGTACCGTGATCGAACAGGATCAGCATCAGGGACGGACAGGAGCATCGAGACTGCGAGCGGCAAACTCCAGCACGGCATTAATCTGCTCGCGTGAAATGTCGAATTGCTCCATTACTTCCTCAACGGTCATGCCGTCCTCGAGGTTTTCGAAGATAGTTGCTACCGGCAGACGTGTGCCTCGGAACACCCAGGCACCGCTCACTTTGCCGGGGATGCTTTCTACGGCCGGACACTGTGACCAGTCCAGTGCCATATCTCCTCCTCTTCCCTATGGTAGACATCTTTGGAGCAGGGTTCAAACTGTAAACCAGCCCAGAAGTCAGAAGGCAAAGGCAAGAGTAAGACTTCCTGCCTACTGGAAATTCCACAACAAATACGCAGCCACCCCCGACCCAATCAGCGCGCCGCCGTAGCAAAACGGAAAGATCAAGTGATTGAGGTGCTTGATCTGGAGACCGTCATAGAGTGTGTAGCGGAACCGGTGGGCCCAATGGAAGAGTGAGAAGAAACACAGGACAAAGAGGCCCAGACGCACGATGGGATGGGCAATCAGGTCATGCAGGCCCTGATAGGACGGGTGCTCAAGCCACCCGATGGGAAAGGCCAGAAACATCAGAAACAGAATGACGGGTATGGCCAGTGCAGCCAAAACTCCGCCCGCGCTGAACAGCACCCAGAGAACCGGTTCGTTGGATCGTTTTCTCACGGTTTTAGTTTTGCCTCTGCTTTTGTCTTTGCCTTTAACTAATTACTAACTACTAATTACCAATTACTGATCGTTACGCCTTTATCAGAAACAAAGCAATGATGGCCGAAACAACTATCCAGGCCATGTAGTTGCCGGCTGCAATCAATATGCCCGGGACCTTTTTGCCGCCCACACGCACTACCATGGCCGAGGCAGCCAGGTTGAACCAGGTTATGGCGTGAAAAATTACAAAGAACAGACTGATAACGTTCAGGAACACTACAACAGGGTTGCGCAGAAACGCCTCGAATTCCCAATAGGCCTGCTGCGGATAAGGCGCCGTTCCGCTGGACATGGCATGGATCAGCATCAGCAGTTCCACAATGAACCAGGCGACAAAGACGCTGCTGATTTCCCGCAGGATGAATTTGAAATAAGACCATCGTGTGGTCCACCACCAGGTGGAGACACGCTTGCGATACCAGCGCGGATGATATTCGGTGTAACTGCTGCTGCGCGGCGCCTGGCTCATTTTCCACTCCATGGCATCAGCAGAGATTTCAGCCGGTCAACGGTTGCGGTGAGCTTGTACTGCTGAATCGCTCCCGCAGGGTCAACGTGCTTAGGGCAGGCCTTGGTGCAGTCGCCTACGAAGGTGCAGCCCCAGATGCCTTCATGCTGTGCCAGAACGTCCATTCTTTCCTGGTCTCCGGAGTCGCGGGAATCCATGTTGTAACGCTGGGCCAGAGCGATAGCAGCCGGGCCGATGAAGACCGGATCCAACCCGTACACCGGGCAAGCGGCATAACAGAGGACGCAGTTGATGCACATGCTGAACTGCTTGTAGCGGTCAAGCTGCTCCGGCGTCTGCAGATATTCGCCCTCGAACGTTTGCGTCTGCTCCTTGGGAATGAGCCAGGGCTTCACGCTTTGCAGCTTGGAAATAAAGTCGCCAATGTCCACCACCAGGTCGCGGATCACCGGGAAGTAGCGCAGCGGCTGGACGCGAATCTTCCCCACAGCGGAATAGCTGGAAAGAAAAGTGGCGCAGGTGAGCTTGGGCTCGCCATTCACCATCATGCCGCAACTGCCGCAGATGCCCATGCGGCAAGACCAGCGGAAGGTAAGCGAGCCGTCGATCTTGTCCTTGATGTAATTGAGCGCGTCCAGCACCACCCAGTCTTTACGCAAGGGAACTTCATAGCGCTGCAGGTGCGGCTCTGTGTCCTGCTCCGGAGAGTAGCGGGTTACCTCCAGGATAATGGTCTCAGCCATGCTCTACTTCACCGCCGTTTCTTTAGCTTGCGATTGCACTCCATAAACTCTTTGTGCCGGGGGCCAGCGAGTAATCACTACCGGCATCTTCTCCAGCCTGGCGCTGCCATCGGCTTTGCGGGAAATCAAGGTATGGGCAAGCCAGTTCTTATCGTCACGCTCAGGGAAGTCGAGACGCTGGTGCGCGCCCCGCGATTCCGTACGGTACAGCGCGGATTCGACGATGGCCGACGAGACATCCAGCATGCACCCCAACTCCAGGGCCGCCGTGAGTTCCGTATTGAAGGTGCGGTTCCGGTCATCAATCACAATATTCTTGTATCGCTCCTGCAGTTCACCCAACTTGGCCTTCGCGTCTTCCAGAGATTTGCGATTACGGTAAATCCCGGCGCCATCTTCCATCGCCTTATTCATCTCCGTCCGCAATACGGCGATGCGTTCGCTTCCGCCTCGCTTGAACAGAAGCTCGCCTTCCAGGCGGTGTTGTTCGTCCAGGGCCTGGGCGGTCACCGATGTTCCCGGCGGTTTTTGCTCCAACGCCGCTCTGGCCGCGGCCTTGCCGGCGCGGGCGCCGAAGACCAGAATCTCCGACAGAGAATTTGATCCCAGACGATTGGCGCCATTGATGCTGACGCACGCCACTTCGCCGGCAGCATAAAGCCCGGGCATTGGCGTTGCAGCTTCAGAGTCGGTGCTCACTCCACCCATCATGTAGTGGATCACCGGCCGGACCGGAATCAGGTCCTTTATGGGATCGATGTTCTCGTATTTCAGGCACAGCTCGCGGACGAATGGGATTTTGGTAATGATTTTCTTCTCGCCCAGATGACGTAAATCAAGGTGGACAACCTGGCCGTAGGGCGTTTCGATGCCCTTCCCCTTTTCGATCTCTTTGACAAAGGCCTGGCTCAGGCGATCACGCGGCCCCAGTTCCATGTTGCGCAGCGTCGGCGTGGGAGTGGGCTTGCCGAGATTGTAGTCTTGCAGGTAACGGTAGCCATCTTTATTGATCAGGTAGCCGCCTTCAGCGCGCGCCGCCTCAGTAATCAGAATTCCGGTAAAGGGCAGGCCCGTGGGATGGTACTGCACGAACTCCATGTCCTTGAGGGGAGCGCCGGCCTGATAGGCGAGTGCCATACCGTCTCCCGTGCTGATGCTGGCATTAGTGGTAAATGGGAAGACGCGGCCGCATCCGCCGGTACAGAGGATCACGCTCTTGGCCGTGATGGCCTGCACCTTGCCGGACATGAGTTCCAGGGCTACCACGCCTTGCACGCGTCCATCGTCTACCAGCAGCTTGGTGACGAAGAATTCATCGTAGCGGGTAACGGCTTTGTATTTGAGTGAGGTCTGGAAGAGGGTGTGGAGCAGATGGAAGCCGGTTTTGTCTGCGGCAAACCAGGTGCGTTCATTTTTCATTCCGCCGAAGGGGCGGACGGCAACGTGTCCATCGGGCTCGCGGCTCCAGGGACAGCCCCAGTGCTCCAGTCGCAGCAGTTCTTCAGGAGCCTCTTTTACAAACAATTCGACTGCATCTTCGTCGCAGAGCCAGTCGCCGCCGGAGATGGTGTCGTAGGCATGATCATCCAGAGAGTCTGTGGACTTGATTACGGCGGCAGCCCCGCCCTCTGCGGAGACGGTGTGGCTGCGCATGGGGTACACCTTGGAAACCACTGCCACGTTCAGATCAGGGTTCACTTCAGAAACCGCGATGGCAGCTCTCAGCCCTGCACCACCACCGCCGAGCAGCAGAACATCGTGGTAGGAGATGTCCATTCGCCTTGGGCCCTCGTCAGGAAAGGAATAATTGCGACCGAAGATTGTAAATGAAGAGCAGTAAAAAAACCCAGACCTCCAACGCAGAGGTGCTGAGGAATTAGAGGAATTGAGGGGAGCGTCAAAAACAAAAAACCAACAACAAAAGCAAAATATCACCACTGAGGACGCGGAGAAAAACGAGGGCATGAAGGAATGCTCAGAGGGCGATCAGAAATAATTTCGGATGCAAAGTCTTCACCAGAATAGCTGTCAGCCGTTGCGGTGCTGCTGCGCTGAGCGGGATCGAACACAGATCCCGGTACGCTTTTGCCAAGTACTAAATACTAGAACTCATCTCATAAATGGTTTTCTAACTCGGCGGGTGGAAGCCCCGGACTTTTAGTCCGGGGAGCGGGTTCTTTAGAACCCGCGAAAATAGCGTCTTCCAC
>DATDGH010001033.1:0-9879 GCA_036522215.1 Candidatus Angelobacter sp.
ATCGCGTATATCTATGGGTTTCCGTTTGTTTTACTCGGGTACATACTTTGGTGGGGCTTTCGGCTAGCGCGGGCCACAAATCGGTGGCTGATGGATCGAGCCCCTTCACGGTTAACAATAAGATCCATAGTTGTTACTCAAACCGCTCCCCAGACTGTTCCGGCACCCGCCTCGTCAGATATAGGTATCCCGGTTACCACCAGAACAGGAGCCACTGAAATACTGCGATTCATGCTGCGCCCGTTTCGGCGCTTCATGGTGTTGTGGTGCATCCTTATGCTTGTCACAACTCACGCAACCATAGAGTGGTTGTGCGTCGTCGTTGTATTGGCGCACTTGGCGCGACAGATTTTTATAATGGTAAGGTTTCTGGTGTTCTCGCCTTGGCTGGGCGAGAACATGGGAAAAATCGGTTCCACTTTGCTCACGCCACTAAACAATGCTCTGGCAGCACTCGGAAACGTAACACACGATGCTGCCCCTACCAACCAACTGCGCAATCTGTTGAATGAGCTGAACATCTGGAGGACAGTCGTTGATTTTCTAAAAGACCCCTATTTGATGTCGAGGTGGACCTGGATTATGGGTACGGTTTTCTTCGCGGCTCTATATCTCTACATTGCCTTTCTTTTCTCGTTCGCCTACTACGGAATTGCACAGCTCAGTGGCGTTTCCTATTCGTGGCCAGACTCCTTCGTCAATTCAATTTTCTTCCCCTTCTTCTTTAGAGATTTGCCACGAGTACTCGGAGTCAAGTTGCTGAGTGGCATCCACTGCGTGCTCCTCCTCGGAGTCGGCATCGGAACAATCCTGAATTTCTTGCGCCGCAAGCTAGACGATATTCGCAGAGCTGCAATGGACGTCAGTAACCGCTTTACGGAAGAGAGCATTCACGAAAAGTACATAATCCTTCAGGAGCTGTTTTCCACAAGTGCAGCGTCTGCATACAGGGTGGAAGAAGGGAAAAACACGATTGCCACGTCCCCTACGCCTAAGGTGTAGGGAAAAATTCCGCAATGAAAGCCGAATTGTAAGACCCTTTACTGACACTTCTCTTTTACTTTGTACTACAAAGTACTTCGTAATGTCAAGATCAACACCCAGATGGCTGGGAGAATGCCTGACCCGGCCTAGCAGGAGACACATCCTCGGGGTTCTTCAGCGGCTAGACCGGCCTCATAATGACGGGGGGGTGGGGTTGTGGGTCGAGCGGAAGCAATATCGTTGTTCATCGCTTTTAAGGAAATCTCTCACCTGATAAATCCTATATAAAGGCATAATATGCGGTGGGATCGTCAGAAATTCCGCACCAGCACGGATTCGCAATCGGAGGAGCATGGAGGCCATTGCCCAGATTCGAGCTGGTTGCAGATTTTGGCAAACACTTTGGAGCAAATGAAAGTTTTTGGCATCTCCAAGGGAAAACCTGCGCCTTATAATCACTTTGCGATGTTTTCCATTGACGGTCTGCACCCGATGATTGTATTTCTCCTGTTGTGCTCGCTGGTCGTGGCAGGCAGCCTGCCGGCAGGTGCGTCCGACTACGACCATAGTCCAACTGTTGGTCCGGCCAAGGGATGGCTGATGATTCATGGTGGTGGCAAGATCACGCCGGAAGAGAGCCGCCGCTTTGTCACCCTGGCCGGAGGAGAAGACGCCAACTTTGTGGTGATTCCAACTGCTGCACCCGACGAGGATATCAACCTGGAAGCAGAGCAGAAAAGAATTTCAGCCATCTTCGGAGTCAAACACGTAACCGTGTTGCATACCAGGGACCGCCAACGTGCAAACTCTGCGGAGTTTGTGGAACCTCTGCGACATGCCTCGGCTGTGTGGATTGAAGGTGGCCGCCAATGGCGTCTGGTGGACGCTTATCTGGGCACCGTCGTGGAGAAAGAAATCAAAGCTTTGCTGGCGCGCGGCGGCATTGTGGGTGGAAGTTCTGCCGGAGCGACGATCCAAGGATCGTTTCTTGTGCGTGGCGCCTCTGCTACCGCCAACAATCCCGATGGCGACAACACCATCATGATGGCGCCAGGTCACGAAGTGGGTTTCGGGCTGCTTCCGAATTCCGCCATCGATCAACACGTGATTGTGCGTCATCGTGAGAATGACCTGGCGCCGGTGATTGCTGCACATCCCCGGTTGCTGGGGATCGGGATCGACCAGGATGCGGCCATCCTGGTTCATGGTGATTCGTTTGAGGTGATAGGAGGAAAGGTGCTCATTCATGATGGAAAACGACACGATGGCCAGCCCTACTCCGTTTTGGCACCCGGCGACAAGTTCAATTTGAAAACGCGGCGGGATGAGGCCAGGTGACAAAAGGCATAGTGTTGGAACTTTTGCATTTGAGCAGGCGTCAAAGACCACATGGGAAGGATGATCGTGCTCCGCTGGGCTTTGTGGAGCGCTTCTCTTGGAATCATTGCTGGTACTGCCGTGGTTCTTTTGTATCCTCTGTTCCCGGGTCCTGTCTTTAGGATGATGTGGCTCGACCACCTGGCGATGATTGCAGCGGGAGGTGCCACATCCTTCGTCTTCCCTGGGGAACGGATCGCATACCCAGGACTCAGCGAGGCAACATTTTTCAATACTGTTTTTGTCCTGGTAACGGGTTTGCAGGCCGGCCTGCTCGGAGCAGTTGCGCGGCTAATTTCGGCCGCAAAGTCAAAGATGCGGCCCACGGTGGCTCCATCTGGCCAACAGTAGTCGGAAACGGCTACAGATTGGAATCAACAACCGCGATGGGAAGCAAGGGCGGCTCTTTTTCCAAAATCCTTGACCGACTGGAGGCGTTTCATGGGCCTCAGGAGCCTTGCTGGCCGACGGAGCCTTACCTCTTCCTTGTCTGGTGGTATTGCGGTTATCCGGCTTCTGATAAGGCTTGCAATCAAGGATACGACTCTCTCAAGAAGAACATTGGTGTTGATCCTGAGCGGCTGCTGCGCGCCCCCATCCCCAAGATCGCCATTGCCCTGAAGCCCGGCGGAATGCTTCCGGAGCTGCGCGCGTTGCGGCTGAAGGAGCTTGCTTCGCACGTGACCAATGAATTTGGTGGAGACATGCGGGCGGCGCTGGCGGGGCCGGTGCAGGAGGCCCGCAAAAAACTTAAGCAGTTTCCCAGCATCGGCGATCCTGGCGCCGATCGCATTCTGCTCTTTGCCGGCCTGGCTCCTCTGGCGGCGGTGCCCTCCAATTGCGTGCATGTTCCGGTGCGCATCTGGCATGGGCAGGAATCCAACAACTACAACAAGGATTATCGCAAAGCCCAACAGCACATTGAGGCTGAGATCCCGGCGAAATTCGACGCGCGCATGCGCGCCTACCTGCTGCTGAAACGTCATGGGCAGGAACTGTGCAAGCGCACGAATCCCAGGTGCTCTGATTGTCCGGTGAGCAGAGAGTGCGAGTATTTTAAGAAGAAGTAGTTAGTCAGAGGAGTTGGTAACTTGGTGAGTTGGTAAGTTGGTAAGTTGGTAATTTTTAAAACAGAAGAACAAATTATTCGCTGTAGTCTGTGCCCGTTGCTGCGAGATGTTATCTGTAGCCTAATTCAGCGGGTGCGGCTCCGCTGGCTATTTTGCGGATGCTTTCGTCAAGCACGTTGTCACTGGCCAGGTTTGAGACCAGCTCTTGCGAGCGGGAGCCGGGAATTGCGATCAGGGCGCGCAGGGCCAGGCGCAACTTTTTGGTATCGCCATAGTGGTGGCGATAGATAAAGTCTTCCAGGGCGGGAACCACTGCCGGATCTTTCAGGAAGGCCAGCTCCTGGAATGCCTGTTCCAGGGCGACGCCGCGCAAGAAACGAAGGCTTTCAGCTAATGCCAGTGCACGTCCGGGATGGCGGCTCTGAATGAGCACCTTGACTGCGGTTTCCTGGACGGTATCGTGTGCATGGGCGAGGACGGGGCGCAGCGATTCGCAAAGTTGCGGGTCACGCATCTCATGCAGCAGCAGGCAGGCGTTGCGCACCACATACCATTCGGGGTGTTCGAGACGTTTTTTCACCACTGCCAACCCGCTGGCGCCGGCGCGCGAGATCAGGCGCATCAGGATCATCCGGCGGGAAGCATTGCGCTCGACTTCCAGATGCTGGAACACCTTATCTATGGCGATAGTCCCCATAAATCGCAACAGGACCGATGCCCTTCTTTGCATAGCGGTATCGTCCCGCTGGTGCAGGGCCAGTTCGATGATCCGGTCAACCAGGTTAACGGGCAACAGCCGGTTCAGCGCGCTGCCACAGCAATCTTTGTGTGCGGCCGCATCACAGGTTACGCGGTTCTCCAGCGCCACTCCCCAGGTCTCAATCAATTCAAATTCTTCATAGAGCGCAGCGCTATTGGAGAGCGCGGCCAGAGCATTGGCCACCTGATAGTGCAGAAAACCATTCAGGGCCGGCGCGACCAGTGCCTTGGTGAGCCTTTCTCCAGTCCTGGAGATAAACAGGTTCAGCCCGCCCATGACGTTGATCAATTCCGGCGCCCGGCTCAATTCCTCAGGCGAAAGATCAGAGGGCAGCGAATCCAGAACCTTAAAATAATGGTTGGCAAGGTTGATGGCATCAGCGGTCTTGTTTCTGCGCAGCAAGGCGCGGAGACAATCCAGGAGGTGCCGAAAACGGAAGCGATCAAAACGGCTTAATTGAAGAAGTTTTTCCACTTTCTGCAGGTAGGAAAGACCGGCCCAGCGAAGTTCCTCCTGGATGCGATCGCAGATGGTTTTTGGCAGGGCGTATTCTTTGGCATACTGGGCCACTTTTCGCGCCAGTTGTTCAGCGGTCTTGGTGGCTTCGAGCGTGCGCAACAGCACCCGCAGAACGTCTTCTTCCACCACCAGTCCGTCCGCGCCGGGAGGAGCTGAAGCCAGGCGTTTGGCGGCCCAATCGGCGGCTTTATTCTCAAGGTATTCGGCGGCCACCTGATCATTGCTGAAGCCGCGCATATCTCCCTGGGCCTGAGGAGAAAATGCTGACAGCACAAAGTCCGGCCTGATTGCCTGCAGCAGGCGCGCCAGGCCGAGATAAGATTTTTCCGGATCACCTTTTTTGTCTACCAGGGCCACTTCCACGGTCTTGTCCACAAGTTTGAGGATGTCAGCCGGACCGACTGCGCCTGCTCCGGAAGCTTGCGTGCGATCCAGTCCCGCGGACTCCAGCAGCAACTCCAGGCCTTCCATGTCAACCGGGCCGTTTCCGTTGCCTTTGCTGTTCTGACGGAGCAGCGATTCCGAGTCAGTTTCCAGAAGAGTATCGCCATCGGCATTGCGAATCTGTGTTTTGGGAGCAAGATAGATGCGAACACCCTCAACCTGATGGTCTTCCAGGAACACTTCAGGTCCACCCTGGGCTTCGATCGCTTTAGCCGACGTAGCCAGAATTTCAATCACGCGCTTGTAGCGGGCCAGGGTAAGACCAGGTTCGAAGATCACGCCGCCAATGCCTCGCTTGAGGAACTCTTTCTGCAATGGTTCCAAAGTGGTATCGGAGCTCAAAATGTGATTGATGAGGACCCGCTGATCCACGAAGCCGAAGGTGAGCTTGGCATTGCCTTTCAACAGCTCGACCAGAGAATCGAAGCTCTGCTGGATAGGCCGGGCGCTATTGTGATGATCGGCTGAGTATAAAGTGGCCATCTTGATGGCCGAATACAGGCTCCGTCCGAAGCGCTGTCCAAGCGCCTTAAACGCGATCTTCTCCACACTAGTTTCAGAGTACCCGGACATATTACGTACAATTGTCTCCGAGTGCGCACGTGAAGTTCAATGTACCAAAGTAACTTTCCCATCGGGTCATCGGGTTCATCGGGTCATCTGTTGTGGCCCATTTAGGGACGCCGCGTCGCCATTGTGCTGATTTGGAACAGGTTCCAGGATAGTTAAAAGTATTTAATAATTAGTAATTTTGGTAATTGGTAATTGGAAGATCGGCGCTCCGGTGCGCGGTTGCGTGGGCGCGACCTTCAGTCCAGGCGTTTTGCGCCGCACTCTACTTTGGAGAAGTGAGGCGGTACTGGGTAACGATGTCTTGTCCGGCGGCATACAAGTTTCCCAGCCAATCGTGCCGCGACGCCAGTTCCTGCTCAGGGGCGCCGGCAGTGAAGACACCGGCGTCCGTGACCGCGTAGAAGACGATCCAGCCCGCTTGTGGCAGCGGGAAATCCCGCGTGGGATGCATGAGAGGCTGATACTGGCGGGTGAAGCCCAGCATGTTTTCACAGGCATTGCGAATGGCTTGATGCTGCTGTCCGCCCCCAATGTAGCCGCCACCACTGCTCAGGTAAATGCTGGCCGTCCCGTCGGAGACCGCAACTACGGTTGCCGTGCCCTCGGGTGTTCCCATCTCCATGAGCGCAGCCCAGGGCTCAGCGGGCGCAGATGTTGCGGGAAGGCCTAGCTGCGCACGCGAGCCTTGCAGAAGCTGATTGCGCAAGGACATATAAACGGGCGCTCCGTTTGTGGCTGCCTTCTGGTTCTGAGCGTGACCTGCGCGTCGATGGTGAGAGCGGAGCCGCCAAAAGGCACTCGCGGCGACCAGCAAAATCAGAACAGCAATGCCCAGAATTTTCATCCGTGATCTTCAAATCCGGAGAGTACCCCAACCATGCCGTGAGCACAACCAGAATCACGGCATTGAGTGCCTTTCGGCAAGATTGCCTGCCATGAAAATGAAAGGCCAGAGAAGATCACCGTAACTGTGCTGGTTCAGATTTCCTCAACTTTTTTTCATCAGCGGCCCACAAGCAGTCACAGATTTCTTATAATTTCAGACAGGAATATTTGTATGGCAGAAAAGACCCCAGGTCGCAGGAAGAATCCAACTCCAAAGAAAACATCTAAGCCACCAATTCCGATTGATAGCGGAGCATCACCTTCGTCCCTGACCGCTGCTTTGACTGGCGGGCAGGCGGACAACACGGCGGGTACGGATCGATATCCCGGGATCCAGGAAGAGATCCGTCTGCGGGCGTACGAGCTTTATGAAAGTCGCGGCCGGCTGGATGGCTTTCAGGAAGAGGATTGGATGCGCGCTGAAACAGAGATTCTGGCCAAGTACCGGGCAAAGAGCGCTTGATTCGCTTCGCTCACCCTGGACTAAAGTCCGGGGCTTGGTTTCCGGGCCCGAGTGATAAATGAAGACTGTCCTGCTCGTAGACGACAACGCGGCCCAGCTCACCATGCGCGAAATGGTGCTGCGCCATGCGGGCATTGAATGCCACGTCGCCACCTCCGCCCAAAGCGCGCTGGCCTTACTGCGCAGCGAAGCGGGGGCCAACAACATTGGCGTGGTCATTACCGATCACCTGATGCCGGGGATGGATGGCGTGGAGTTCGTCCGGCAGTTCCGCTCCTTCAACCAGGAGACGCCAGTGATCGTGATCAGCGGATTGCCGGATGCTGACCAGGAATATGAAGGACTAAACGTGGTTTTTCGGCTCAAGCCCTGTGAACCGGACGAGTTGATCGCGCTGGCGCGCAATGCCATTGAGAGGCCACCCTACAGAGCGTCGGCCTGAACTAATCGGTGCATCGGGTCACCTGAAGAAAACAACCCTGACTTTATCTTTATTTCCACTGGCGTTAAAAGGCGCCTGGGCGAGGTAGTTTCCAAATGGGCTTGAAACCCACTTCCACCATCTAAAGGCCTTTTCACCCTTGGTGCAGGCGGCGAATTCTACGCGAAAACACGCGGATTAAGGCCGGTTAAGGTGTCTGCGCTCATTGTGGGATTGTCCTCGATTTGAGAGAATAGTACGTTTTGCGAGTCTAAACCCATGCCCATCATCGGTAGTTTTTGCCTGCTTTTTGCGCTGGTACTTTCCGCCTACTGCATGGTAGCCGGGATTGTGGCACTAAGGAGTGGCAAACCGGCCGCTCCGCGACTGGGTGAGAGTGCCCGGCGTGCCGGAATGGCGGCTTTTATAGCCACAGCCGTGGCTGCGATGGCCCTGGTTTATGCCACGCTGAACAATGATTTTTCGCTGGCGTATATTCGCGCGCACAGCAACCGAACCCTCCCCATCCCGTACAAGTTCGCGGTCTTGTGGTCCGGCCAGGAGGGGTCCATGCTGTTCTGGGCCCTGCTGCTCTCCGCCTATGGATTTGTCCTGCGGTTGCGGCACAGAGTCGATCGCCGGCTGGTGGCCCATGCATCGGTGATACTGGCGGGAATTCAAACCTTCTTTTTAATTGTAGTGAATTTTTCAGCCAACCCGTTTGGCGTGCTGGATCGCGTGCCTGCCGACGGCAACGGATTGAACGCTCTTCTGGAATACCCGCAGATGGTGATCCATCCACCCATGCTGTATCTGGGCTATGTTGGAATGTCAGTCC
The DNA here is from genome assembly GCA_036522215.1 of Candidatus Angelobacter sp. Lineage (GTDB taxonomy): Bacteria > Acidobacteriota > Terriglobia > Terriglobales > Acidobacteriaceae > Angelobacter. The sequence goes on from DATDGH010001033.1 coordinate 8,335, forward strand.
CGTTTGCCTTTGGGCTGGCCGCACTCATCATGAAGTATCCGGGCGAAAAATGGATCCACATCACGCGTCGCTGGACGATGGTCGCGTGGCTGTTCCTGACGGTCGGCATCTTTCTTGGGGCCAACTGGGCCTATTATGTGCTGGGCTGGGGCGGATATTGGGGATGGGACCCGGTGGAGAATGCCTCGCTGCTTCCCTGGATCACCGGAACAGCTTTCCTGCACTCGGTGATGATGCAGGAAAAACGCGGCATGATGAAGACGTGGAACATGTGGCTGATTTTCACCACATTTTTCCTGTCGATCTTCGGAACATTTCTGACCCGCAGCGGCGTCATCAACTCCGTCCACTCCTTTGCGCTTTCCAGCATTGGCGCCTGGTTTATGGGTGATTTCGGCCGACTGCCTTATTTCCCGTTTTTCTATGCTTATCCGGGGTTTCTGGAGATTGCGATTGCGGTTTGCGTGTATTTTTATTTCAAGAACCGCTCGCACCTGGCGGCAGAGAACAAACTGGAGGCGCTGGTTTCCAGGGAATCCAGCTTCATGTTCAACAATCTGGTTCTGTTGGCGGCGTGCTTCGCCGTGCTCTGGGGAACCCTGTTCCCCGTCCTCTCCGACTGGATTCAGGGACACAAGATCACGGTTGGACCGCCATTCTTTAACCGAATCAATGTTCCCATCGGGCTGTTCCTGCTTTTCTTGACGGCAATAGGACCGATCCTGGCATGGCGCAGGACGTCTTTTGCGAGCGTTAGTAGAAACTTTGCCTTTCCCGCCAGCGCGGCGGCGTTAACGGCCATTGTGCTGATCGCAGCGGGAATGCGTCCGTGGCAAGATATCTGGCAAATCTATTCACTGATCGCCTTTTCCCTGAGCGCTCTGGTCATAGCGGCCGTAGCCTCGGAGTTCTATCGCGGCGGACGGGTTCTTCAAAGCAAACTGAAGACAAATTTACTGGGCGCCATGTACCACCTGACTCGCCGCAATACACGGCGTTACGGCGGTTACATTGTGCATTTCGGCGTAGTGCTCATTGTCATTGGGCTGGCCGGCAGGGCCTTCAATCTGGAAAAAGAACAGGAGATAGGCCTGCACGAAAAATTACAAATCGGCCACTATGAGCTGGTGGGCCAGACGTATACTGAGGACCACTACGAGCACTACGACTCCCTGGCCGTCATGCTCGACGTCTACAAAGATGGGAAGTTCATCAAGACGATGTTTCCGGAGGCCAGGACGTATCAACCCGGCCAAGCGAATGCGCAACGAGACAACAAAGTCGCCATCCGCACTACGCTCGCGGAGGATCTGTATATTCGCTATGACGGCTTCAATACGGAGACTGACCGGCCCATTATCACCGCATTTGTCAATCCTCTGGTGGTCTGGGTCTGGATTGGCGTGCTGGTGATCGTTTTCGGCACCTGCGTGGCGCTGGTGCCGAATGCCGCTCAGTTGAAGTCGCCTGTGCCTGTGTCTGTAATGGTACGTGGCGATAAGCCGCAAGTATTGGAGCCTGCGGGAGCGGTAAAGTGAAACGGCT
>DATDGH010001034.1:0-3777 GCA_036522215.1 Candidatus Angelobacter sp.
GAAGCGTGTGGTGAGCGTGAACACGCAAAGTGTCCAGGAAGCCTGGTTGCATGCCCGCGAATCAAGCTCAGATGTCGCCCTGGACCCGGACTCGCTGAACCCGCATTTTGCATATCTTGAGGATGATGGAACCGAGCACCAGGTCTGGTATCTGGATGGAGTGACTACCCTGAACCAGATGCGCGGAGCACGCGCGCTGGGGATTCGTACCTTCGCGCTCTGGAGGTTGGGATCAGAAGACCGCTCCCTGTGGCCGATCTGGGACAATCCTTACGAAACCAATGCGGAACAGAAGCTGAAGGTTGTTCCTTCAGGGCAGGATGTTGACCGGGAAGGTTATGGGGAAATCCTGCAGGTTGGGCATCAGCCCAGCAGCGGTGAGCGTGAGCTGGCGCTGGATGCGGGTGGCTGGCTGGTGACTTCAGAAAAAATGACCTCGCTCCCGGAGCCCTATGAACTTCGCCAGTTTGGAGCGCAGGAGAAGCGGGTGGTCATCAGCTTTGACGATGGCCCCGATCCGGGAAATACACCGAGAATTCTGGACATCCTGAAGCAGGAGCATGCACCTGCAACTTTTTTCCTGATCGGGGCGGAAGTGCAGAAGTATCCGGCATTGGCAAAACGGATTTATGCCGAGGGTCACTCCATTGGCAACCATACTTTCACCCATCCTGATATCAGCGATGTCTCCAGGCGATACATCGCAGTAGAGCTAAACCTGACCGAGCGGCTGTTCGCCAGCAAGCTGGGCATCAAGCCGCTGTATTTTCGTCCGCCTTATTCGATTGACCAGGAGCCAGACATTGCCGAGCAGGTCCGTCCCCTGGAAGTGGTGCAGGAACTGGGCTACATCACGGTCGGCTCGAAAATTGATCCTGATGACTGGCAACACGGCCGCACTGCCGATCAGATCGTTTCTGCCGTCCTGGAGCAGGCGCAGAACTACGCAACCAGCGGCTGCAAAACGCACGATCCGCCAATTTGTGGCAACGTAATCCTGCTGCACGACGGCGGAGGAGACCGCAGCGCCACGATCGCGGCGCTGCCCCGCATCATTGAAGGTTTGCGAGCACAAGGATTTCAGATTGTCAGCACTGAGGACTTGTTAGGCAAAAAGCGCGCAGATGTAATGCCGCAACTGGCCGCCAATGAAATATGGGCAGCACGGCTGGACGACGCGGCGTTTACGCTGTTTGCCCTGCTGGCAGACCTGATTGCCGCAGTATTCCTGATTGGCGACATTCTCATGAGCGCGCGGCTGCTCTCGATAGGAGCACTCGCTACTTACGACCGCCTGCGCGGCTCACAATTGCCCGAAGCGGCTGCCAGTTTCAAGCCTGCGGTCACCGTGATTGTCCCGGCTTTCAATGAAGAAAAAGTCATTGAGAGAACCGTCCGCTCGGTTCTGGCTTCGGACTATCCCAGGTTGAAGGTGATTGTGGTGGATGACGGTTCTACAGATGCCACCTTCATCGTGGCCCAGAATGCGTTTGCGGCTGAGATTGCTGAGGGGCGCGTGCTGCTGTTGACCCAAGCGAACTCGGGTAAGGCAGCCGCGCTGAATTTTGGACTGAAACATACGCAGGACGAATTTTACGTTGGCATTGACGCGGACACCGTCATTGCTCCGGACGCCATCTCTCGGCTGGTGCCACATTTTGCAGATTCAACCGTCGGCGCCGTGGCAGGAAACGCCAAGGTGGGAAATCGCGTCAACCTTTGGACTCGCTGGCAGGCCCTAGAATACATTACCAGCCAGAATTTTGAGCGCCGGGCGCTGGATGTGCTGGGCGCAGTGAGTGTTGTTCCAGGCGCCATCGGAGCGTGGAGGACCGCTGCGGTGCAGAACGCAGGCGGCTATCATACTGATACGGTGGCCGAAGACGCAGATCTCACCATGTCACTGCTGGAAGCGGGCTGGAGAGTGGTGAATGAAGATCGGGCCTTGGCGTTTACTGAGGCGCCCACCACAGCTCGCGGCCTCATGCGCCAACGCTTTCGCTGGTCTTTTGGCATTCTCCAGGCGGTCTGGAAACATGGCTCCGCTATTCGCAAGCGCAGCCGCCTGGGTTGGATTGCCCTGCCCAATATTCTTGTTTTTCAAATCCTCTTGCCGCTGGTTTCCCCGTTTATCGATGTGATGTTCTCTTTTGGCGGCCTTACCTACCTGATCAAGCGGTACTTCCATCCTGAAAGCACCGATCCCAGCAGCTTTGAAAGGCTGGCCTTTTTCTTTGTGATTTTCCTGCTTATTGATTTCACGGCATCTTCACTGGCATTCCTGCTGGAGCGGCGGGAGAAGGGCCGCGGCGAGGACCTGAGTTTGCTCTTACACCTTTGGCTGCAAAGATTCGCCTACCGCCAGCTCTTTTCAGCAGTGTTGTTGAAGACTGTAAAAAGAGCACTGGACGGAAAGCCCTTTGCCTGGGACAAGCTGGAGAGAACCGCCGCCATTTCAGAGATGAAAGCGTTGCGGAGCAGTTAAGGCCTGGTTATGGCGCCAGCGGCTTAATAATCTCGCCCAACAAGTCCGGCTTGGAGTCCACGCGCACGAGATGCGGATGGCGTTCTCCGCCGTGGTATGCCACCTGAAATGTCTGATAGTACTCGGCATTTTCCACCAGGAGGGCAATGGGTGGACGATTGTCCGGATTGTCACGAAGCACGGCGCGGATTCCATCCTTGGAGTATTTGCGGCCATTCACGGCAACCAGCTTCATGCCCGGGCCGATGCCGGCAACATAAGCGGGCGAGCCAGGGATTGCGTCCACGATGCTTCCGTCTTTATTCACAATGATTCCCAGAGAAAAACTCAGATCCAGGTCGTCACTGGTTTTTTCACGCGCCTCCATGGTGGTATTTTTCTGATCGCTATAAGAAAGCTTCCAGCCACCATTTTCGATTCCACCAAGAGGAGCATGGGCGGCCTTGGAATCCAGCCGCTCGCGCAGGAATGCAGCCCATCTGTATGGCGCTATCTGATTGAGTGCTTCTACCAACTGCTCAAAGTCGTAGGGGACCACGACCGGCGGGCCGCTCTCGCCGCCAAAAAACAGGCGGCAGAAATCATTCAGCGACTTCTGCCCGTTGGTCTGCCGGCGAATCATGGTGTCTACCTCCAGCCAGATAAGAAAGCCTTCCGGATAGTAATCGGCGGAGCGACGCCAGTTGGTCCATTGCGGCGGCGCAGCAAAAAGAATCTGTACTGAGGTGGCGGTGTCCTGCAAGGGACGCCATGTGCGTCCGGCGCGATGGTCGAGCATGGCCGCTGTATAAGCAGCATTCTCCCGCCATTGTTCAGGAGAACGCAGGCCGGTCCGGGCTGAGAGGATATCGCCCAGATAGTCAGTGAGACCTTCATACACCCAGAGAAGGTCACCCTTCATCGGTTCCTGGTAGTTGGGAGTGGCCAGTCCAACGGGCCGGCGGTATTTACCGTTCCAGGAGTGAACAAATTCATGCGGCAACAGATCAGCCTCCAGATTGTGCCAACTGGGATCGCTGAATGTGTCTTCGGCGGTGCCGTTGTCGCTGGACTCGTGGTGCTCCAGTCCGTGATGAGCGGTTTGGTCGCTGAACGTGACCAGGAAATGATACTTCTCGTAGTGGTGTGAGCCGAACAGTTTTCCCGCTTCTGCTACAAGCTGCTTGTAGCTGGCCAGATCCTTGTCCGGCATCTGCAGCGCTATTTCGGTCTCTCCTACCATGTCCATTACATTGAGGGGCTCGCCTGGCTTGCTGAGACGCACCTGGCGATAATTGGCCCCTGCGATCAAA
>DATDGH010001035.1:0-2671 GCA_036522215.1 Candidatus Angelobacter sp.
GGTATGATTTCGTTTGGGTCACCGGTCGTGAACCTCCGCGATCAGGTCTATCTCCACGCAGGATCCGAACGGCACTTGCGCTACGCCAAACGCACTTCGGGCGTGCATACCGTCCTTTCCAAACACCTGGGCGAGCAGCTCCGAGGCACCATTGGCCACAAGGTGCTGCTCAGTGAATGTTGGCGCGCTGTTGACCAGGACCATCAGCTTAACGATTCGACTGATCTTGTTCAGATCACCGGCGGCGAGATTTAGTGTTGCCAACAAATCGATCGCAACGGCCCGCGCGGCTTTGATTCCCAACTCGGTCGTGATATTCAGGCCAAGCTGCCCGACCCACGGCTTACCGTTCTCCTTGGCGATATGCCCTGACACGAAGATCTGATTGCCGCTACAAACAAAAGGGACGAAGGCTGCCACAGGCGGCGTAACTTCGGGCAGCGTGATCCCCAATTGAGCAAGTTTTTCGTAAACTGACACTCGCCTCTCCTCCAAATTTGTGTTCTCGCGGACGGCCAATCGTTTTGGTGCAACTATTAGCCCGACCTTCGCACTTCCGTGAGTCTTCCCGGTTTGACTGAACTATATTTGGTTTGTCTTCAACATCGACATTCAGAAAAAGGCCTGAAAATAGCCTTATGAAGACCTGCCCTCTTTTCTTTCGATTCGATTTCTGGCATTCTGCTGCTTCCCATGTTTCTGCGCAGCACCCTGAAAAAGAAGGATGACAAGATTCACCGCTACTTCAGCGTGGTGGAAAACCGTCGACTGCCCGACTCCAGGACCGTGCAGCGCACCGTATTGTATCTGGGTGAGATCAACGACCAGCAGCAAACTGCCTGGCGCAAGACGTTGGAGGTCTTCGACGAAGACGATCAAGCCTACCGAACCATGAGCCTGTTCCCTGATGACCGGGAAGTGCCGGCAGATGTGCTGGACAGCATCCAGGTGAAACTGAGCGCCCTGGAATTGCGACGTCCGCGCACCTTCGGCTCTTGCTGGCTGGGGTGCGAGTTGTGGCATGAACTCGGACTGGATGAGTTTTGGCAGCATTGCTTGCCGGAAGCACGGGAGGCGGTGAGCTGGGAGAAGGTTTTGCAGTTACAGGTAGTGAACTGCCTGCTCGACCCCGGCAGTGATTTTCGCCTGCACCGGCAGTGGTATGTCGATACGGCGATGGACGAGTTGCTGGAAACGGACTTCGCCGTGGCGGCCAAAGACCGGTTGTATCGCTGTTTGGACCGGGTGCTGCCGCACAAACAGGAGTTGTTTGTCTGGTTGAAACAGAAGTGGGCCGACTTGTTCCACTCGGACTTTGACGTGCTGCTCTACGATCTGACCAGTACGTACTTCGAAGGAGAGATGGAGCAGAACGCGAAGGCCAAGCGCGGTTATAGCCGGGATAAGAGACCGGATTGCCTGCAATTGGTGATCGCCTTGGTGGTGACCACCGATGGGTTGCCGTTGGCCTATGAGGTGATGAAGGGCAACACATCGGATCGCACCACGCTGCCAGCCTTTCTCAAGGAAATTGAGGACACCTACGGCAAAGCGCGGCGGGTATGGGTGATGGATCGCGGCGTTCCCAGCGAAGCCATTCTGAAAGATATGCGCTCCCCGGAACGGCAGACGTTCTATTTGGTAGGCACGCCCAAAAGCAAGATCAACCAACATGAAAAGAAGTGGCTGGATCTGCCGTGGCAAAAGGTGCGCGACTCCGTGGAGGTGAAACTGTACGAGCACGAAGGCGAACTCTACGTACTGGCCAAAAGCGGCGGGCGGCAGGCCAAAGAGAACGCCATGCGGCGCAAGCGACTGGCCCGCTTGTTGCGCAAACTGCGGGCGATGCGCAAGAGTCTGCCGAAGCGCGATCAACTGCTGCTGCGTATCGGCGCCGCCAGGAAGGAAGCCGGCCGAGCCCTTGGGTTCGTGAAAATTCAGATGCCGGCAGCGCGCCAGGCGGTCACTCGCGAGACGTTCTCCTTTGAGGTGGACAAGGCCAAGCTGAAAGCCGCCGAACAACGCGACGGCCATTATCTGTTGCGCAGCAACCTCACTGGCGAAGATCCGGCGGTGTTGTGGACGCGCTACGTGCAACTGACACAGATCGAGAGTGTCTTCCGCTCGTTGAAAAGCGAACTGAGTATCCGGCCCATCGGTCATCAACTGGAGCATCGGGCCGACGCACATGTGCTGATTGCGTTCCTGGCTTACAGTCTGCAGGTCACTTTGAAGAACCGCCTGATGAGGCACGCGCCAGGATTAACACCGGCCGCGGTGTTCGAAAAGCTGGCGACGATCCAGATGGTCGACGTCTGGATTCCCATGGTGGACGGCCGATGGCTGGTGATGCCGCGGCACACCCAGCCGGAGCCAGACGTGCAGGCACTACTGAACAAGATCCAGATCACCCTCCCTTCCCAACCACCACCGCGCATCAAGGCCTCCCAGATCCCGTCAAAATAGGTCGCCGACCCCTTACCTGTGGTGAAGACTCTTGGGTAGTGATCACTGATTCTGAAAGGGTTAGCTTCTGTCGAACCCGCGAAGTGCGAAAGTTGGGCTAGCCGTGTCTCCGCACCCTCTGCGCGCCAACCCGGATACGGTCATATAGCTGAAATGTGACGCGAAAATCCCCCTCGGCCCTGGTTTTCTCAGCGTCTTCCTCTGC
>DATDGH010001036.1:0-2136 GCA_036522215.1 Candidatus Angelobacter sp.
GAAGCTTTCTCCACGCCCTCCAGCCGGATATTTTTCTTGATGAACTCGACGGCCCGGTAGGCCCCGGTGGTAACCGCCTGGGTGGAGGCGCCGGTGAACCAGTAAATGATCGCACCGCCGGTGATCAAACCCAGCACGAACGGGGCATGAAGAAGAGAAAGTTTGTCCAGCTGTTCGGTCAGCTTGTTGGTGAGCGCCATCATGATGGAAAAAATCATGGTGGTGGCGCCTACTACGGCTGTGCCAATCAGCACCGGCTTGGCCGTCGCTTTAAAGGTGTTTCCGGCGCCGTCATTTTCTTCCAGCAAGTGCTTGGCGCGCTCGAAATTGACCTCGAAGTTGTAATCTTTTCGAAGTTCCTGCTGCACATTGGGCACATTCTCAATCAGCGAAAGTTCATAGATAGACTGAGCGTTGTCCGTGACCGGTCCATAGGAATCCACGGCAATCGTCACCGGCCCCATGCCCAGGAAGCCAAAAGCCACCAGGCCAAAAGCAAACACGGCAGGCGCGAGCATGATCGGGAGCAGGCCCAGCGTGCTGAAAGAGAACGCGATGGCCATCAAGAGAACAATGCTGGTTCCCAGCCAGTAGCCGGAGAAGTTGCCGGCCACCAGTCCGGAAAGAATATTCAGGGATGAGCCGCCCTCTTCTGATGAGGTCACAATTTCCTTTACGTGCCGGGAGTCAGTGGAGGTAAATACTTTCACCAGTTCGGGAATGATCGCCCCTGCCAGCGTGCCACAAGAAATAATGCACGAGAGCTTCCACCACAAGCTCGCGTCTCCGCCCAGGTCGGGAATAATCAGCTTGGAGACCAGGAAAGTCAGAGCGATGGAGACGAACGAGGTAATCCAGACCAGAGAAGTTAGTGGTGACTCGAAATTCATTTCATCAGAGTTGCCGTATCTTGCCTTGGCTATCACGCCATTGATGAAATAGGAGAGCGAGCTGGCCACCAGCATCATGATGCGCATCACGAAGATCCACACCAGCAGTTGCACCTGCAGGGCATCCGTTTTTACGCCCAGGGAGATAAACGCGATCAGCGCCACGCCGGTGACGCCGTAAGTTTCAAAGCCGTCGGCGCTCGGGCCCACTGAATCACCCGCGTTGTCTCCCGTGCAGTCGGCGATCACGCCGGGATTACGAGCATCATCTTCCTTGATCTTGAAGACGATCTTCATCAAGTCCGAACCGATATCGGCAATCTTGGTGAAAATGCCGCCGGCGATACGCAGTGCGGCCGCTCCCAAAGACTCGCCTATGGCAAATCCGATGAAGCAGGATCCGGCATAATCTCGCGGAATAAACAGCAGGATGCACAGCATGATCAGCAGCTCTACGCTGATCAGCATCATGCCAATGCTCATTCCCGCCTTCAAGGGAATGGCATAGATGGGAAACGGTTTGCCCCGCAGCCCGGCGAATGCGGTGCGCGAATTGGCAAAAGTGTTTACCCGGATTCCAAACCAGGCCACGCCGTAGCTCCCGCCGATTCCTACCAGACTGAACAGCAGAATCACGATCACCTTGGTTGCGGCAAAGTGCAGCAGCACTCCGAAATAAAGAAGAATCACCACCGCAATAAATGCTTCCAGAATAAGGATGAACTTTCCCTGTGTGATCAGATAAGTCTTGCAGGTCTCATAAATCAGTTCGGAAATCTCCCGCATGGTGCGGTGTACCGGCAGGTTTTTCAACTGTATATAGATGACCAGCCCAAATAGCCCGCCCAGTCCGCAGAAGATCAGTCCAATGGAAAGCAGCTTGTAGCCATTGATGGCCCCGTCAAAGAAGCGGACGCTTTCCATGTTGGGCAGCTTCAGGTTGGCTTCGCCCCCTGCTTCAGGCGAAGCGGCCTTCTGCGGAGGATTGGCTGCCTGTTCCTGAGTCATTGCTACTGGCTGCAGGCTTGCCACCGAGCCCGGCGATTGGGGTGCACGTTGTGGTTGGTTCTGGCCCAACGCGGGCGAAGCGAGGGCGCCGATAAGGATCAACAACGTCGCCAGGACCAGAATGCTGCCACGCACAGACGCTCCCACACGGCCTAAGCAGGTGTGCATAAAAATCCTCCAAAAACATTAAAAATGTGGACTTTGGGTCAACTTACCTTCAATGGCAAATTCCGGAAAC
>DATDGH010001037.1:0-3959 GCA_036522215.1 Candidatus Angelobacter sp.
TGGAAGCCCCGGACTTTTAGTCCGGGGAGCGGGTTCTTTAGAACCCGCGAAAATAGCGTCTTCCACACAACTCCGGGCTTTAGCCCCGGGCCCCGAAAACTGTTGATTTCGTTACTCTAACCATTTATGAGATAGCTTGTAATTACTAATTACTACTTTTGCCTTTGCTTTTGTTTTTGACTTTGCTAATTACCAATTACCAATTACTAATTACACTATGCCCAATCCCGCTTTCCTTGACCTCTCTGAGGCCAGCCGGCAAATTCAGCAGCGCTCCATCTCACCCGTTGAGCTTACACAAGCCTGCCTTGATCGCATCGAACGCCTGAATCCGGAACTGAAGGCCTTCATCACTGTGACCGCCGGCCTGGCGCTCGAGCAAGCCAGGACCGCCGAAACAGAGATCATCCAGGGAAAATGGCGGGGTCCTCTGCATGGAATTCCCATGGCAGTAAAAGATCTGATTGAGACCGCCGGCGTACGCACCACCGCCGCCAGCGCCGTACTTAAAGATTACCTGCCTGCCGCCGACGCCCCCATTGTGCAGCGCCTGAAAGAAGCGGGCGTAGTGATGCTGGGCAAATTGAATCTGCACGAATTCGCCTATGGCGGCAGCTCCATGATCAGCCATTTTGGAATCGTGCGGAACCCCTGGAATCCGGCCCACATTACTGGCGGCTCATCCTCTGGCTCGGCTGCCGCTGTTGCTGCCGGGTTGTGCCTTGCCGCCATTGGCACAGACACCGCCGGTTCCATTCGTCTGCCCGCTTCCTGCTGTGGAATTGTTGGTCTCAAGCCGAGTTACGGACTGGTCAGCATTCGCGGCGTGATTCCTCTCGCCTGGTCGTATGACCACGCCGGTCCGATGACGCGCACCGTGGCCGACGCCGCCCTGGTCCTTCAAGTGATCGCTGACTACGACGCAGAGGACATCTGTTCACAGAAATTTCCCGCCGTGCACTATCCAGCGGCGATGGAAGAAGAAAAAGTTTCTTCACTCCGCCTGGGAGTGCCCCGCGATTTCTTCTGGCAGGAGCTGGATCCGGAAGTCGAGGCCGCAACCGGAAAAGCTCTCAAACTCCTGACCGGGCTGACCGCCGCAACAACAGACTTGAGCATCGCGGTCTCGACCGACCGGGCCGTCTTCGCCTGTGAGCCGTTTGTGTATCACCAGAAATATTTGGCGCAACAGGCCGGTGACTATCATCCTGAAACCTTGCGTCGCATCCGCACCGGCGCCGATGTAACCGCGATCCAGTATGTTGAAGGCCAGCGAGAACTTCTGCGGTTGCGGCGCGGCGTACTTCGCGTCTTTGCAGACATTGATGTGCTGATAACGCCCACCTCGCCTCTACTGCCGCCAACCATTGCCGAGTTGGAAGCCGCTCCGGAAAAGTTGCGGCCCACAGAGATGACCATGCTGCGCAATACGCGCCCATTCAGTGTGTTTGGCCTACCCACAATTTCCGTCCCCTGCGGCTTCTCCAAATCCGGCCTTCCCATCGGCCTGCAAATCAGCGGTGCCCCGGGCTCGGAAGCCACAGTTCTGGCATTGGCCAAAGCCTACGAAGCCAACACCAACTGGCACAAGCAAAGACCCGCACTCAGCACTTAGCATTGAGCGGGTCGAGAGGGGTAAAACCTGCAGGTCTTCCAAGCATTCTGACTCTTAGATTTTCTTCCGGTGACCGGGGTCCCGACGCGCGCTTCGCGTGGCGGGGTGGTGGTGACCCGATGACCCGGTGACCCGATGACCCGATTTCTTAGTAACCAAATCCCAAAATCCAGGTATTCCTATTGTTATGTCCATCCTTCTTCAGGACCTCCGCTACGCCCTGCGCCAGTTGCGCCATGCTCCCGTCTTTACCCTGACCGCCGTGATTACCTTGGCCATCGGCATTGGCGCCAATACGGCGGTATTCACCCTGGTCCACGAGGTGCTGCTGAAGTCGTTGCCAGTCGCAGACCCTCACGGCCTCTACCGCGCGGGAGATAAGTACGAATGCTGCGTTGAAGGCGACATGCAGGAAGACTGGACCATGTTCTCTTATCCTCTGTACCAATACCTGCGCGAGCACACGCCGGAATACGATCAGCTTGCAGCCTCCCAGACCTTCCACCCTGATGTGAGCGTTCGTCGTCAGGGCGCTACTGTGGCGGAATCCTTTGCCGAGGAACTGGTCTCCGGAAACTATTTTTCCGTGCTCGGACTGCGGGCCTTCTCCGGCCGCCTGCTCTCCCCCGCCGACGACCAGCCCGCTGCGCCGCCAGTCGCAGTCATGAGCTTCCGCGCCTGGCAGGAGAAATATGGTCTGGATCAATCCCTGGTCGGCAGCAGTCTCACCATCAATGGCATTCCCATGACCCTGGTTGGAATCGCGCCTCCCGGATTCTATGGCGACCGGCGCGAAAGCGATCCGCCGGATTTCTGGATGCCGCTTTCGGTTGAGCCGGTGCTGGATCGCGATGGCTCAATCCTGCATCTGCCCGCGACTGCCTGGCTCTATCTCATCGGGCGGCTGCGCCCCGGAACAGACGCCTCCCAGGCCTCCGCACATATGACCACAGAGCTGCGGACCTACCTCTCAAATCTCGGCAGCGCCGGCCAGCATATGGACTTCACCAAGCTGAACCAGCAGGTTATTCGCGTAACCTCGGGCGCATCCGGTGTGAATGCCTTGGAAGATCAGTACAAGCAGGGCCTTTATTTTTTGCTGGCCGCAGCAGCCTTGATCTTGCTGATTGCATGTGCGAATGTGGCCAACCTGCTGCTGGCGCGCAGCACCGCCACCCGCTTCCGCACCTCGCTGCAACTCGCCATCGGTGCCTCTCGTAGCCGAATCATCCGTGCCCGTCTTACTGAAAGCGTCCTGCTCGCCGTCCTTGGCGGCATTGCCGGGCTGCTGCTGGCCTACTACGCCAGTCGCGCCATGCTGGCTCTGGCTTTTCGCGGAGCGCATTTCGTTCCCGTCTCTGCTTCGCCTTCACTGCTGGTGCTCGCATTCACCTTCGGCGTGGCGCTTCTGACCGGAATAATCTTCGGGGTAGGGCCCGGCTGGATGGCCGCCCGCTCTGATCCGGCAGAGGCGCTCCGCGGCGCCACCCGGGTCACGCGCGATAAGTCAGCGCTTCCGCAAAAGGGATTGGTTGTGCTGCAGGCCGCGTTCTCGCTGGTGCTGCTCACCGTGGCCGGATTGGTCACGCAGAGTCTGCGCAACCTCCAGAACCAGCAGTTTGGCTTTGAGCGACAAGGCCGCATCCTGGTGCAGATAGATCCGAGCACGGCGGGATACACCAAAGACCGCCTCCCGGGCCTCTATCAGCAGATAGAGGAGCGGTTCTCCCACACTCCAGGAGTCAGCAGTGAGAGCCTCTCACTCTACACCGCCCAGCAGGGCAACAACTGGGGCGAAGACATCCACATCACCGGACGCACGGAGCGAATGGGCGCCTCATGGGACCGGGTGAGCGCTCATTACTTTGAAACCATCGGCACGCCTATCGTTCGCGGACGCGGTTTCACAGAAGGTGATACCGCAACCACGCAACGTGTGGCCGTGGTGAGTCAAGCCTTTGCCAAAAAATATTTTCCCAATGTAGAGGCCATCGGCCAGCACTTCGGCAAGGACGAAGAAAGTCATGCCGGGGACTACACGATTGTGGGCATAGCCAAAGACGCCAAGTATCAGAATGCCATGCGGGCGCCGCAACCCATGTTCTTTGTCCCGTTGGCGCAAACCATTAAATATGATACCGAAGTGGACAACATGGTGGAGTCGGCTTCCATGCACATGGGCACCATCGAACTGCACATTGCCGGAGACCCCAAAGCCTTCGAGCCGCAAATCCGGCGGACCCTGGCCGGCATCGATCCCAACCTCGCGCCGCTCTCCATCAACACCTTCGATGACCAGATCGAGCAGCGCACCAGCGAGAACACATTGATCTCCCGCCTGAGC
>DATDGH010001038.1:0-3650 GCA_036522215.1 Candidatus Angelobacter sp.
GCAGAGTTTGATAATGCCCGTAAGCGCGCGGCCAGAGAAAATGCTGAGTATCGCGACTACGCTGTCGCGGGTGCAGTTCGCGGGTTGCTACCTGTAGTTGACACGCTCGCTCTGGCGCTGAAGAATGCGGATGCAAACCCGCAGGAGTTCAAAAAAGGTGTGGAGCTGATCCAGAAGCAACTTCAGGAAGTGCTGCAGAAAATCGGCGTGCAGCGCGTTGCGGCGCAAGGTCAGCCGTTTGATCCGCACTCGCATGAAGCCATCGAAATGGTCGAGAGCAATGCAGTTCCAGACAACCATGTAATTGAAGAACTGCAGCCGGGATATAAGATCAAGGAACGGCTGCTCCGCCCGGCCATGGTGCGAGTAGCGAAGAACAACAAATCGGGCAACTGAGGTTCATTTTGGCCACTCAGGAAAAACGCGATTACTACGAAGTGCTGGGCGTGACCCGCACCGCCAGCGAGCAGGAGATCAAAAGTTCCTACCGCAAGCTGGCCATGCAGTATCACCCTGACCGGAATCCCGGCAATCCTCAGGCAGAGGACAAATTTAAAGAGGCCAGCGAAGCCTATAGCGTGTTGATCGATGGCGAGAAGCGTGCTCGCTACGATCAATTTGGCCATGCAGGCCTGGGGAATGGGGGCTTCGGCGGGTTTGATCCTTCCGCATTCACTGATTTCAGTGACGTCTTTGGCGACCTCTTCAGCGACTTTTTTGGCGTGAACGTCGGTGGCGGTGGACGCCGCAACCGCGCTCAGAAGGGTGAAGATGCGCGAGCCGACCTCACGCTTACGTTCGAAGAAGCCGCCTTCGGCAAGAAGACTGAGGTAAGAGTGCGCCGCCATGAGAGCTGCGATCAGTGCCGGGGATCAGGATCTGCTCCCGGCAAGGGTCCGACAACCTGTTCCACTTGCGCCGGACGAGGTCAAGTCCGTTATCAGCAAGGCTTCTTCAGCATGACTCGCACCTGCCCAGCTTGCCACGGAAATGGACGCATGATTGCCGATCCCTGCACCAAATGCAAGGGTGAGGGACGCCTGGCGCGCGAACGCACCGTGGAGGTCAGCGTGCCTCCCGGAGTTGAAGATGGCACGCGCATGCGCTACCAGGAGCAGGGCAATGCGGGCGGGAGTGGAGGCTCGGCCGGCGATCTCTACGTGGTTCTGCATGTAAAGCCGCATCCGTTCTTTGAACGCGAGGGCAAGGACCTTTTTTGTTCCGTGCCCGTTTCCTTCAGTCAGGCGGCACTTGGCGCGGAAATCGTGATTCCCACGCTGGATGGTGAATATAAGCTCAAGGTTCCGGAGGGCACACAATCCGGGACCGTTCTGCGCGTGCGCGGCAAGGGCGTTCCCTCCATCCGCGGAGGTGGCAAAGGCGATTTGCATGTCCAGGTGAGAGTGCAGACCCCCGCCAAGCTCACCAAGCGGCAGCGTGAACTGCTGACCGAATTGGGCGGGACTTCGGCGATTGAAAACCAGCCGGAGCCGCGCAGCCTGTTTGAGAAAGTGAAAGAAATCTTTGGCTAAGTTCGGCCATCTCTATATCTGGTTCGTGATTATTGTGGCAGGCGTGGCTGGTTTGCCCCGGCTGCTCCTCTCACGCCGCTTTGCTGAGTTGCAGCAGTCGAAACTCCGGGAACGCAAATCCGTTACCCGGTCTCGCCAGATGAGTCTGATCATCTTTGTCGTCGTGGCCGCCTTCGGGGCGGTGTACTTCACCCGCTGGGGCCATCAAGTCTGGATTCAGATCGCTATCATTTTCTCCCTCCTCAGCGCGGCCGAGTTTTTCTTTCAGGCACAATTTCCGAGCCTCGAATCTTTGATATTCCAGAACCGTCTGCTGGGCATTCTTTATCTTGGTCTGGCAATCGGCTCTTACCTGATGCTGTCGCGCACATGACCCGGCGCCGCTGGATTGCTGACCGCACTGCTGGTGACCGTGCCTGGGTTTCCGGTGGTAATGCCGACCATCTCGCGCGCGTCCTCCGCGCCAAACCCGGCCAACAATTCGATGTTGCGGTGGAAGGCGAGTTACGCCAGGGCACGATAGTGTCAGTTTCGTCCGATCAGGTTGAGTTCGCACTGGGCGAAGCGGTTCAGCCTGCCCTCCTGCCGGAAATCTCGGTTTTGCTCTCCATTTTCAAATTCGATCGCCTGGAGTGGGCCCTTGAAAAGCTGACGGAATTGGGCGTTTCCACAATCTTGCCGGTGATCTCCCGGCGCACTGAGGCGCATTTGGGAAAGGCCGCCGAGAAGCGGGTAGAACGTTGGCGCAAGATAGCGCTGCAAGCCGCGCAACAAGCCCGGCGCACAGCGCCGCCTGAAATTCCTTCTCCCGTGCCGCTGAAGAAAATGATATCTGCTGCAAAGGGTTCCGGCATCGTACTGGATGAAGCAGCGGAGGAAGCTGTTTCCTTGAAATCCGTCCTGCGTGAGTGCAAACCTCCCGTGTGGCTGGCATTTGGCCCTGAAGGCGGCTGGACTCGGGAAGAAATCGCGCTGTTTCGTCAGAACAACTGGAAGACAGCATCGCTCGGCAGCACCATCCTGCGGGCTGAGACTGCGGCTATTGCGGCAGTGGCGATCGCCATGGCCGAACTCTAAAATCCGCCACGGAGCCAAGAAGTCGGGTGTTAGGCCCAGCTTTTCAGATGAGTTGTGATCCGTTTCATCAAGTGTAGTTTGGCTCAGTACTTTTTCCCATTGCCGCATTCGCTTTTTTTTCGCATAATGCCAAAGTAGGTACTCGTGGCAAAGACCTTCATTCCAAACTCGAGGCAAGAGCAGGCCATCGAACACATCCATGGTCCCATGCTGGTGCTGGCTGGCGCGGGGACGGGCAAGACCTCAGTGCTCGTCGAGCGCATCGCACGGTTGATTGAGAACAAGCACGCCGCGCCTGAAGAAATTCTTGCCATCACCTTTACAGACAACGCAGCCGGGGAGATGAAGGAGCGTGTCGAGAAGCGCCTGGGCCGCAGGACAGCGATTTCCGCTGCCACCTTCAACGCCTATTGCCAGGGAATCCTCAGGCGCACCGGCAAAGATTTTCATGTGCTGATTCCGGAAGACGTCTATGTATTTCTGCGGCAGAAGATTGAACAACTGCAACTGGAGCGCTTCATCAAGCCCGCGGATGTGGGCGAGTTTCTCTATGATCTGCGCAATTTCTTTGACCGCTGCCATGAAGAGCTGGTTGGGCCGGAAGCGTTCCAGAGCTTTGTCGATTCGCTTGCTCCGGGCTTTGATCTTCCGCGTAACTGCCGGTCCAAAGAAGTGGACAAAGTGGGAGCGCCAGAGATCCTCAATCGCTGGCGGGAGATTGCGCGAGTGTATTCAAATACCATGCGCCTGCTGGAGGAAGATAATCTGGGCACCTTCGGTATGCAGATCAGCAAGGCCGTCCAGTTACTGGAGGTGGATCCGCAGTTGCTGGCGCGCGAACGCCGAAGAGCGCGGTTCATCCTGGTCGACGAGTTTCAGGATTGCAATTCCAGCAACATCATCCTGACTCAACTGCTGGCAGGCGATGAGCAGAATATCTTTGCCGTCGGCGATCCCGATCAGGCCATCTATCGTTTTCGTGGAGCATCCAGCGCTGCGTTTGAAGAGTTTCAAAACCGGTTTCCCCAGGCTAAAGCTGTC
>DATDGH010001039.1:0-4576 GCA_036522215.1 Candidatus Angelobacter sp.
TCCCAAGGGACTTCATCCTCCACGCGGCGTTGCTGCGTCAGGGTTTCCCCCATTGCGCAAAATTCCCCACTGCTGCCTCCCGTAGGAGTCTGGACCGTGTTTCAGTTCCAGTGTGGCCGTGCGCCCTCTCAGGCCGGCTACTGATCATTGCTTTGGTGGGCCGTTACCCCGCCAACTGGCTAATCAGCCGCGACCCCCTCCTTCAGCGAATTGCTCCTTTGATCATAAGGACTTTCACCTCATGAAATTATGCGGTATTAGCCCCGGTTTCCCGAGGTTATCCCCCACTCAAGGGCAGGTTAGTCACGTGTTACTCACCCGGTCGCCACTTTACTCACAGAGTTGCCCCTGCTTTCTCGTTCGACTTGCATGTGTTAGGCACGCCGCCAGCGTTGATTCTGAGCCAGGATCAAACTCTCGTTTGAAACCTGAATCGTCACTCGACGGTTAGTAGAGTGACTGCCATCCAGCTAATAATCCCGGCGAACCGGGACGGAATTCACTGGATGACTTTTACCTATTTTGTGAGAAAACTCGGATTTGAACCCTCGTTCTTCTCACGACTGGCACGTTCAACCTTTTTGTCAAAGACCCGATGCGAGTTGCCGCCTGAGCGGTCTCGTTTTCAGGTACCCGGATTTGACTCCGAGCTCCTCGAAACTTGTTGTCTCACAGTGTCTTAACCACTCTAGAGACGAACCTTACAAAATTACCGCGAACTGCTGCTGCCTGTCAACGCCCAGCGCGTTAGTTTCTTGATTCTAGGCGTTCTTACGCTCCCACAGCCGCAGCTTCCGCACACCCGGACCGTTCCCGACAGCCCAAAAATGAGCAGCCGCAAACCGGGGTCCCCCGACGCGTCTGCTTTTGACGTGGCGGGGTGAAAATGCGGGCGAATTCACCTTAATAAAAGATCTCTGTGAGGTCTATTAAACCCTTCAGGAAACGCTGTTCCCGAATGCTGCCCCGTAGGTCCTGCCCTGGGGCAAATTTGGTGGCTTATCTTTAGATGACCAAGCAACCAATTCGATTCATTTTTGGTGGCTCGATCCGTGCTGCACTTGGCTGGTTGCAGCTACCTTCTATGCCACGTCCATTAATCTTTAATGTTTATATCAGGCTCTGCCGGATTTGGCAAGCAGGAAAAATCCTTACCACTGCTGACACGGATTAGACTGATCTTCACTGATCAAAATTTGGCAAACCCTCAATCAGTGTTGATCAGTTCGCATCAGTGTCCATCAGGGGTAAGGCTTGGTTTTGACTCCGGTCTTCTGCTTTAGGTTTAAACCACACTCAAAAACTGCCCATCGCCGCGGTGGGAGACCCGAAGGGGTGTTAAGGATAAGACGCAGGCGAGCCCCGGACGCGGACTGGCAGCACGTTCCGTGCTTACAAAGCAGGCTAGATCTAATAGTGACGATCCGACATCCTTCACGTCAAAAGTAATGCCTGCTCTGCGGTGTTCTCATTATGTACTGTGAATTATGCGGGGCCTCGTCCTTGATATCCTTGAATTATTCCGATTGGCTTTTGACTTTCAATTACCAAGTCACCAACTTATCAAGTTACCAACTGGGACAAGCGTTCGGAGCAAAAAATGAGCAATGCTGACAATGGATCTGCGGTCACGAACTTCCTTACCTCCCTCTGGCACGACCTCCGGTACGGGACGCGTATGCTGCGCAGGAATCCCGGATTCAGTCTTGCCGCAATTCTGACTTTGGCGCTGGGAATTGGCGCCAACACCGCTATCTTCACCATTACCAGCGCGGTGCTGCTCAAACCTCTGCCCTACCGCGATCCCCAGCAACTGGTGTCGCTGGATGCCCAGCAGAAGGACCAGCAGAGCCGGTGTTGCACTCTAGGCTGGTCGGATCTGTTTCGCCAGCGCAGTCAGTCTTTTGCCGGCAGCGCCGTCTTCGCCATCGATACCTTCAATCTCACCGGCGGTGGCGATCCGCAGCAGGTTGTTGCCGCGCGGGTTTCGCCCGGATTCTTTGAGTTGCTGGGCGTAAAACCACAGCTTGGGCGCCCATTTATTGATGAGGAGGGCCGGCCCGAGGGCAAGTTTGTCGTCCTGCTCTCTGACTCTCTCTGGCATTCCCGCTTTGGCGGAAACCCTCAGATTGTGGGCCAGACTGTCAATCTTGACTCCAAGCTCTACACCATCGTGGGCGTCTTGCCCCCGGACGTGCCCTTTCCCTTCTTGGGACCGGCAGAGATCTGGACACCCCGTTACTTTGAGCATTCCCTGTTCACACCGCAGCGTCTGCGCCAGGGTGTGGGGTACCTCAATCTGGTGGCCCGCCTTCGACCCAACGTCTCGCTGCAGCAGGCTTTAGCGGAAGCCAGGATCCTGCATGAGCAATATCGTAAGGAGAATCCAGCAGCGCCGGATGCCGATCCTGAAGTCTCTGTCGTGGTGAAAAACCTTCAGGACTCCATCGTTTCCAACTTCCGCACGCAACTGCTGTTTCTCTCTCTGTTTGTCGCCCTGGTGCTGCTGATTGCCTGCGCCAATGTCGCCAGCCTGCTGCTCTCCCGCGCCCTGGCGCGCGGCAAGGAAGTTGCCTTGCGCTCGGCTCTGGGCGCCAGGCGCAGCTCCATCGTCCGCCAACTGTTGACGGAAAGCATTCTTCTCTCCATGATCGCCGGCGTCATTGGCCTGGGACTGAGCTACGCGCTCACCCGCTGGCTGGTCACCGTAATTCAGAACAGTCTCAATCTCCCCCCACGCATTCCCATAACCATGGATGCCCGCGTCCTGGGTTTCACCATCATCGTTTCCATTCTCACCGGAGTGATTTTCGGTATCTTCCCGGCGCTTCAGCTTTCGCGCACCAACATGAATGCAACCTTGCGCGACGAAGGCCGCGGCTCAACCGGTGGACGCAGTCGCATCCAGATGAAAAACCTTTTGGTCGTCGGCCAGGTGGCGGTTTCACTTGTGCTGCTCATCTCCGCCGGCCTGCTGGTGCGCAGCTTCAGTTACCTGCTCCGCGTGGATCCCGGCTTCGATCCCACCAACGTCCTCACCATGAATATTTCCCTGCCCACAGTGAAATATGCTGACGCGCAAAAACAAAATGCCTTTTTCGACGAAGTACTCCGCCGCGTCTCTGCGCTGCCCGGCGTTCGCTCCGCCGCAACCTCCGCCGCTTTGCCTCTCATTCCCAAGCGCATCACGCCTGTCCTCCCGGAAGGACAGCCGGAAGTTCCGCTGGCCCAGCGCCCCTTCATCATCATCGAGCAGAGCAGTCCCAGACTGCTTGAAACCTTGCGCATCCCGGTAAAGCTGGGCCGCGCCTTCGCTGACGCTGACAATGCTCAGGCGCCAAAAGTCATCATCGTCAACGAAACATTTGCGCGCTCCTATTGGCCCAACCAGAATCCCATTGGCAAACACGTCATCATAGGGCGCGGCCCGGCGCCATCTGAGGTTGTGGGCATGGCGGCCAATGTCAAGAACAGAGGCCTGGCCGTGGATGTTCAGCCTCAAATCTATCTGCCCTTTGCCCAGCTCTCATGGGGCAACATGAACCTGCTGGTGCGTACGGCAAATGATCCTCACACCATGATCTCAGCGGTACGCGCGCAAATCGCCGCCGTGGATGCCGACCAGCCGGTCACCAACGTTCAGACCGTCGAAGAATTAATGGATGGCTCGCGTTCCCAGCCCCGCTTCATGATGTCTCTGCTCGCCGCTTTCTCCATGACCGCGCTGGCGCTGGCCGTGGTGGGCATTTACGGGGCGCTGGCCTATTCGGTGGCACAGCGGCGCAGCGAACTCGGCATTCGCTTGGCCCTGGGCGCGGAAAAGTCCGACATCCTGCGCCTGGTGGTGCGCCAGGGAGTGATGCTCACGCTGGCCGGAATTGTTATAGGAACAGGTATCGGGTTGGTTGCGGCGAAAGTCTTTAACAGCCAGATATCCGACTTGCTTTACAAGATCAGTGTGTTCGATGTTCCCACTTTTGTTCTCACTCCGGTCATCTTTATTGTGATTGGCGCGCTGGCCAGCTACCTCCCGGCCCAAAGCGCAACCAAAGTCCAACCCACGGAAGCGCTAAGGGGCAGCAATTAGGAAAACTCTTTACCCCTGGTAACGCTGACTTTCAGTTGAGCCTTCAAACTTCGGCCTCAGGTGACAGCGGCAGGTAAGTTTGTTAGTGATTTTCATTTCAGCCAGGAATAAGCTATGCCCATGAGGCTGGAGCACTGGATACAATTAGGCGTAGGCATTGCAACTGTAGCAGTCTACGCGATCACAGTTTGGGCCATTCTTCGGGGCCCGGTCCGCGCCCTCCAGATACAACGACAGCTGGACGAGGAGCGTGAAACACGAAACCGCAGAGTTATTCTTTTCAAAACGCTAATGGCCTATCGCGCGACAAGGTTAGCACCAGCTTTTGTACAAGCATTGAACATGATAGAGCTCGAGTTCGACTTGGCCGGCCATAAATTAGTGCGAGACGCATGGAAGGAACTTTTGGACCACTTCTATAACATGAACAATCCTGGCCGCGATACGAAAGCAGATGCGGATAAATCGCAGGATTTGCTTGCGGAGTTA
>DATDGH010001040.1:0-10520 GCA_036522215.1 Candidatus Angelobacter sp.
GGAATCCAGTGGTGGAAAGTCCACTTAAGCCATATAAACAGCGGACGGGAGATGAATCCGAACCAGCCCCAATCAAGAACGCCGCGCAAGTCCGGACCACCCGGTTGCGCCTGAATGCTTTCCAGCACTTCCACTTCTTTGGGGCCTACGAAGAGCCGCTCTCGCGTCGGCCCGTTCGACGCGCCCGCCGCGATTCCCAGCACTGAAATTCTATCTTTGGGCCCTTCCGCAGGTTTCTCCAGATTTCTGGGAACTTCCACCTGTGAATGCAGCGTCACCAGCACAGTATCCTTGGGTGAGTTGGGCAGAAACACTGCGGCAAAGTAGGCGTCTACATCCGCCACCCACTCAAAGGGCCCGTTTATCGTCTGGCCGCCAACAACCCATGATTTGCCGGTAAGAAACCAGCCGGACTGCGGAGTCTTGCGCGTGATCTTGCCATCCTGCTCCCAGACAATCTCGCTGTGTCCAAAATAGGTTGAGCCTATCTGGTCGCCAAACCCTCCCGGCCATTGCGGAAACGCCTGGACGTCCTTGCCGTTTTCCGTCACCTCGGTTTCAACGCCAATTGCATAAGAGTCCGGAGTAAACGTGAATTTCTTGTTCACCGCGATCGGTCCACCCGCATATTCAAAGCTGATGGAAGCGGGGGCGGATTGCGTGCCTACGGCGCCGGCCACGAACATCGCGTCGTTCAGCTTCTTCTCCAGGTCTTTGTCGTAGCTCAGAAGCGAGAGCGGATATCCCAGCGCGGCGGCAGTAACGGGATTGACAAGATCCAGACACCCATCCAGGCTTTGATCATTGCAGGGCTTGCCGCTGTCGTTCTTGTACTTCTTCAAAATCCAGGAAGTCACCAGCCCGCCGTGGTTGCTGAAGGCAATGTGATAGAGGGGACTATCGACAATAGTCTTGGTCTCACTGCTGGCCTGCTTGCCTGGCACCAGTGCTGCCGATGCTGTCTTCTTCTTTTTGGAGCCTGCCGGCCCGGGTTTCTGCGCAGGAGTCGAAATCGAAGCCGGCGGGTTCGTGGAAATTGGCGCCGGCGCCGGCGCCGACTGCGCCTGTGGAGTCTCCGGTTTGGGCGGTTGTGGAGCCGGCTTCGGCATCAGGAACTGCATCACGGCAATGCCAATGAATACCAGCAGAAAAGCTATCAGCAGTTTCTTTTCACCGCCGGACTCGTTTTTGGGATCGTAGTATTGGGTCAATTTCTTCTCAATCAGTCTTTGGGAACCGGATCATAGCCGCCCCGCACAAAAGGGTTACAACGCAGAAGCCGCCAACCGGCCATGGCCACGCCCCGGAAGAATCCGTGACGTGCCACTGCCTCCGCTGCATATTCAGAACAGGTCGGAACATAGCGACAGGAAGCTGGAAGGGCCGGGGAAACAAGGCCCTTATAGAATTTGAGAGCCGCTGTGGCCAACATCTTCATTTTGTCTTCCCCTTCTGGATTATCGCCAGCACTTGCTCCACTTCCGCATCCAGACGGTCAAAATCCATGTCCAGGACTGTCTTGCGCGGATGGATCACCACATCGAGCGGCAGCAGGATCCCGGAGAGATGCCGTTGCACCACAGCTCGCATCCGCCGCCGGATGCGGTTGCGTTGCACCGCGCCTCCCAGCACCTTGCCCACTGTAAATCCCACTCGCGGACCTGTGGCCTCCGCGCGCAGGCGATAAAAAACCGTGATGTTCCCCGAAAAATGTTTCCTGCCTTCCTTGTAGACCGCCTGAAAGTCTGCGTGCCTGAGCAATCGTAAACTCTTAGGGAACCTCTGCAGAGGTTGGGGGTGATTACCGCTCACTGCTCACCTGACCAGCAGCCGGCGGTGGCTGGCGGACTTCAATCACGGAAACCAGGTTTCACAGAAACCCGCTTGCGTCCTTTCGCGCGGCGGCGTGACAGTACTGCTTGCCCGCCTTTGGTCTTCATTCTGGTGCGAAAACCGTGCGTCTTGGAACGGCGGCGACGGTTAGGTTGAAATGTGCGCTTGGGCATGAATGATGGCGCTCCCCTGCCTGGAATCTCTTTGCTTGAGGCAAACAAAAAGTATAAAGGAATCCAGGCCATTCCTGCTACAGCACCCCGAATGGCGTCCGGATGGGACCACTCCTTGTGTCACGCGCGCCGCAGTGATGGGAAATTGCGCCGAGCTGCTCGATGTGACTCAAGCACCTGCACTCGATTCTGGTTCTGGCTTCACCACAAACCCAAAAAACGCCCGCGATCTTGAAAAAAACGGCTTCGTGTTTCCCCGGGAACACTTTTTTGCACAAGGCATGCGGCATTTTGCAACTTTGTACTTGACGAAAATGAAAATTCTTCAACAAAAAAATTTCTCTAAAATTTTTTTTTTCATCTCATGTTCACAGATTGGAGTTCGTGCTAGTATGCCGACCAGTCCAGAATTTTTCGTTTGCACTGATACATGTTCAACGCTTGGCGGTTGCCCACGCTGAGCGAGTGGGGAATATCTGAGTACCTTCGGGCTTCTGCCGGCTCGATAGAAATTAGTTCAAGCATGTCATTAACGTCCACTGCAACCTCGACCGCCAATCCCTGGCTCCGCATCCTGGGAGCCCTCGAAAAAAAGATCAGCCGGCACTCTTACGATACGTGGCTGAAACCAACCCGCTATAGCCACTCCAATGGGCCCATCATTTTTGTCCGAGTCCCGGCCCCGGAGTTCCGGCACATTGGCGAAAAATTTGGCGACCTCATCCAGGAAGCTCTGGAAACATTGGCGCTTGAGTATCAGGACGTGAAGTTCGTCACCGCCGAGGAAGATCCTTCGTTGCCGCCGGTGCGTCCGGATGGTGGATTTGCTCCAGTCTCGGCTACAGCTCCATCGTCACCCAACCCGGTTGCCAAACAGCAGCGCTTCGACTGGGACTCTGCTGCGCAACTGAGTCCCAAGTACACTTTTGAGGCATTCGTCATCGGCTCCGGCAACCAGTTCGCTCATGCTGCGGCCCAGGCTGTGGCGGAGCGTCCCTCCAAGGCCTACAACCCGCTCTTCCTCTATGGCGGCGTCGGAATGGGGAAGACCCATCTGATGCAAGCCATCGGGCACGAGGTGAAACGGCGGATGCCACAATCGGCCATCTGCTACATCTCCAGCGAAAAGTTCACCAACGAGCTCATCAATTCCCTGCGCTATGACCGCATGTCCTCGTTTCGCGATAAGTTTCGCAATGTGGACGTGCTGCTGATCGATGACATTCAGTTCCTTGCGCACAAGGAGCGCATGCAGGAAGAGTTCTTTCATACCTTCAATGCCCTGCATGAGTCCATGAAGCAGATCGTGATCGCCAGCGATCGCCCGCCCAAGGAGCTGGCAGAAATTGAAGACCGGCTGCGTTCGCGCTTCGAATGGGGACTGATCGCCGATATTCAGCCTCCGGACCTGGAGACCAAGGTCGCCATCCTGCAGAAGAAAGCAGAATCTGAGCGGGTGACCCTCAGCACGGACCTGGCACTCTACATCGCTTCCAATGTGCGCACCAATGTGCGCGAGCTGGAAGGCGCGCTCATCCGCCTGATGGCGTACTGCTCACTGACGGGAGCAGAGATCAATCTGCCCACGGCGCAGCAGGTGCTGAAGAACTTTATTGATTCACAGGCGCGTAAGATCACCATCGATGCCATCCAGAAGGCCGTTGCCGAGCAGTTTGGACTGAGGGTTACGGAGATTAAGGCGAAAAGCAACTCGCGGGCCATTGTGTTTCCACGGCAGATCGCAATGTTCCTCTCCAAGCAGATGACGGAAGCCTCCCTGCCGGAGATTGGCCGCCAGTTTGGCGGCAAGCATCACACAACCGTCATGCACTCCATAGGCAAGATTGAAGAACAACGCCAGGCTGATAAAGATTTGAACCGTTTGCTGAACAAGCTTACGGAGACATTGAACAATTAAGCCGGCACGTTCAAGGCAGCGACTATTACTGCTATTTTTAATGATTCTAATTTGATATAAGTAGAGCCAGATTCCCAAGGGGGCGAACCTATATGCCTTCTTCCGCAGGCGCAGAGGCGGGAGCAACGATGGAAATAACAGTCAACAAGCTGGACCTTCTGAAAGAACTCACGGCGACTCAGGGGGTGGTGGAACGCAAGACCACGATTCCTATTCTTTCTAATTTCCTGTTTGAGGCTGCGGGCGACAAGCTCTCAATTACGGCAACTGATCTGGATTTGAGCCTGCGAACCTCCTGCCCTGCAAAAGTGAAGAAGGACGGTTCCTGCACCATACCCGCGCGCAAACTCTATGATTACGTGAAGCTGCTGGGTGACGGCGAGATCAGCATCAAACTGCTGGAAAATCATTGGGTCCAGATTCGCAGCGGCCGCTCGAACACCAAAATGGTGGGCATGGCCCGAGCCAATTTTCCGGCGCTTCCGCTGTTTCCCGCCGAATCTGCCATCAAGCTGCCGGCCCAGGTGCTGCGCAACCTGATCGCCAAGACCATCTTTTCCATCTCCAACGAAGAATCACGCTACACCTTGAATGGCGCGCTGCTGGTGCTGAAGCCGGAGAGCGTCACCATGGTGGCCACGGACGGCCACCGGCTGGCGCATGTCGAGAACGTAAATTCCAAGTTGCCGGTCAGCGGCGAGATGAAGATCCTGGTGCCCAAGAAGGCCATGGCGGAACTGAGCTCACTGCTGAATGCCTCGGATATCGAATCCGTAGAATTTGCCAGAGACGAGTCCACCCTCTTCTTCCGCATCGGCGGCCGCTTGCTCACTTCGCGCCAGCTTACCGGACAATTTCCAAACTATGAGGCCGTACTGCCGCGTGACAACAACAAGTCAGTCACTGTCCATTGCGATGAGCTGTCCGCAGCCATCTCCCGGGTGGCCCAGTTCGCAGATGAGCGCTCCAACGCCATCCGCATGCGCCTGGAAAAAGATGAGCTGAAGGTTTCTTCCTCCAACACCGAAATTGGCGAATCCGAGGATTCCATCGAAACCAGCTACGCCGGCGATGCCATGGTGATCGGGTTCAACTCGCAGTACTTGCTGGAGTTCTTGAAGGTCGTAGGCGCAGGCGACGTTCGCTTCGAATTCAAGGACGCCCAATCCGCTGGCCAGTTGCGCCCCGACGAAGCCAGCGACAGTGAGTACAAATACCGCTACATCGTGATGCCCATGCGGATCTGAGCAGGGCCAAAGCGATCCCAGAAAGAGCAAGGCCGGACAAAGTGTCCGGCCTGAATGCTTTTTAGATCGGAGAATTCTCAGTGCATCATCTTCCGCGCCATGACGCGCTCAACCGTCTGCTCAACTCCGGGCAGGAAAGATTCGACCGGCGAAAAAACAGCTTGGTTCTTGCGCGCGACTAGAGGCGTGGTCAAGAGAACTTCATTCCAACGCTGGAGAATAAGGCGACTCGGCGAATCCGCTGCGGTCTTTCGTTCTGGTGCTGGAAGCAATAGAGCAATCAACCAGTAGCTGTAAGTGCCGAGGACAACAAGGTTGTTCAAAATGTCAAAGCCATTTTGCCACGCGGGGAAACGATCCAACAGGTAGGTTCCCGTCAAGTCCCATGCCGCAAAGAGACCGAGTCCAAGTCCAATGCACATTGGGTAGCCGCGCCACGAAATCCCGAGCCGTGACTCAAAGGCCAGCAGCAGTAGAAGCATGCCGCACTGCATTAGCTGGACACAATGTTCCAAGAGCAAAATCACAGCACACATCTTCGAGTAGTGAGAACCTGAAGTAGAAAGAGCCGTAACCAAACCGGCCACAAAGAGGAAGACCGCCGCCCACCAGAATAAGATTTTACCCAGATCAATGATCCCCGAATACGGCTTCAAGATCGTCACGAAGGCTTCATAAAAAATCCATAACGACAAGAGCATGCTAACTGCCGTAGCGAACCAGTACACAGTCTCATAGTGTTGCGGAAAAAAACGAGGGCAAGTCTGGAACGCGGCTGTTGCAAGGCAGTTCCACAGCACGAAGTTGAAAAACGCTGGGAACTCGGACCGACGCCCACGTTTGATCATGGCGACCAATACGGTTATCTGTGATCCGAAGATGACGGCATACAAGACGGCCAATAGGGGTGACATTGCAGCCCTCCCACAGGGGCGCAAGCATACCATTCCCCTTAGTACCCAGCAAGTAATTCGTGGGCACAAACAGGCCACGCTAGGTTACGAAAGTAACCTGCGCCACTAGACCTTTAAGCCACTAGCCTTCACAGTAGACATCGGGTAAGTTATAGAAACCAAATGTCTTGTCAAATTTAACGAGGTGGCTGCTGAGGGCTCGTAGGGGCCGGACATGACGGCACTGGCCGAGGACCACCAGCTAGAATGCCCTGAGGTCTAGTACCCAAAGAGAGAGCCGAATAGCTGCCAGCGAGAGCTAAAACAACCAAACAGGACCGAAGTAGCGTTTTCATTGGGGAGTTCTCCTTCGATTACTAAAGTAATTGCGCCAAGTTACCTTCGTAACTTGCATTTTCCTTGATACTTTTGGTGGGGACCCGACAGCCACGAAAGTATACACGGTAAAACCGTCTTTGCAAGCATGTATTAAGTACAATTGCGTAATCGTAAATTGCGGAGAAATACCTCTCCTAATGCCTCCAAAATCAGGCCACGGGAACATCTTTGACCCCACCCGTTCGAGATGTCGCGCAAATGGTGAAACTGCCGCCTTTTCCACACCGTTTGGCCTCAGTTTTGCCAGTTACCTGAATAATCTCTCGCCGGGGGCCATAGGGCCTGCGAAAGGCGACGAGTGTAAGACATCCTTGGAAGGGCGCGGAAGGATTTTCGACCCATGACTTTTAGGCGAACGGCAAAACTTAAGATCGTGGGCCACGCGAGGCAGCTTGGAAGACGGTAGGGATCCCTCGCTCCGCTCGGGATAAACTACATCGCAGGTCACAGGCCACGTGAACATCTTTGACCCGACCCGTTCGAGATGCCGCGCAAATGGTGAAACTGCCGCATTTTCCACACTGTTTGGCCTCGTTTTTGCCGTTCTCGCATCAACTCTCATGTGATACAATCAGTAGTGGCACAATATCCTCTAAATTATTGAATTTTCAGTAACTTGCAGGTAGCGGGGCTGAGAGTAAAGTTGGCGAATGCCGCTAAGTGCTGCCGGCATTGTTGGTGGGGTACGCAATCGGGTCATCGGATCGTCGGTGCATCGGGTCATCTGAAGAAACCGGCGAATGTCTCGACGAGTTAAAGCACCTGCCGATCCTGGATAGGTTCGGCGAACGGTCAGGGTGGACAAGAAAAACGAGGAAACACGGAGTTCTTAGTGGCTACGAAAGAGTCAGCAGTGCTGGCAAAGCAAATGGCAGACCAGGCGAAAAAGAAGACCGGCGGAAACGGAAACGGCGACTACACTGCGGAAGATATTAAAGTCCTTGGCGGTATGGAGGCGGTGCGCCTTCGTCCTGCCATGTACATCGGCTCGAACGGAGAGATGGGACTGCACCATCTGGTCTACGAAGTCGTAGACAACTCCGTCGACGAGGCCCTTGCCGGCTTCGCGACGCGCATTGAAGTCTCCATTCACATCGATAACTCCATCACCGTAATCGACGATGGCCGGGGCATTCCTGTTGACGACATGGTGGTCGACGGAGAAAAGGTGCCTGCCGCCCAGGTGGTGCTTACCAAGCTTCATGCCGGGGGCAAGTTCGATACCTCCACTTACAAAGTTTCCGGCGGCCTGCACGGCGTGGGTGTTTCGGTGGTGAATGCGCTCAGCCACCAGTTCGACCTGGAAATCTGGCGCGAGGGCCACGTCTGGGAGCAGACCTACTCCAAAGGCGAGCCCCAGAGCAAATTTCGCAAAACCGGAACCACCAAAAAGCTGCGCGGCACCAAGATCCACTTCCTGCCGGACAAGGAAATCTTCACTGTCACGGAATACAACTTTGACACGCTGGCCCAGCGCCTGCGCGAACTGGCATTCCTGAATCACGGATTGCAGATCACGCTTACGGACGAGCGCCAGACAGACGCCAAGACCGGCGAAGCCAAGCGCCTGGAGTTCAAGTACACCGGCGGCATTGCCGAGTTCATCAAGCACCTGAACCGGGGCAAGAGCGTTCTTCACGACCGTCCTATCTACATGGAGACCGAGCGTGACGGCGTGCAGATGGAGATCGCGCTCCAGTACAACGACGGCTACTCGGAAACCGTCTTCAGCTTTGCCAACAACATCAACACCGTGGACGGCGGATCGCATCTCTCCGGATTTCGCACCTCGCTCACCCGCACCATCAATTACGCCGGCCAGCAGTTGGGGTTGTTCAAGGACGTAAAAGAGAACCTCACCGGTGACGATGTTCGCGAAGGGCTGGTAGCTGTGGTCAGCGTCAAGCTGCCGCAGCCGCAGTTTGAAGGCCAGACCAAGGGCAAGCTGAATTCCGATATTGCCGGAATCGTCCAGGCATTCATCAATGAACGCCTGGGAGCATTCTTTGAGCAGAATCCTCCAGTAGCGCGCAAGATCATCAACAAGGCCATTGAGGCTGCACGCGCCCGCGAAGCTGCGCGCAAAGCCCGCGACCTTACTCGCCGCAAAGGCGCTCTCGATGGCGGCGGCCTGCCGGGCAAGCTGGCTGATTGTTCTGAGCGCGATCCCAACCGTTGCGAACTGTTCCTGGTGGAAGGCGAATCCGCAGGAGGCACGGCCAAGCAGGGCCGCGATCGCCGCTTCCAGGCGATTCTTCCCCTGAAGGGCAAGATCCTCAACGTGGAGAAGGCGCGCTACGACAAAATGCTGAGCCACGAAGAAATTCGCGCCATGATTACCGCGCTCGGCACCGGCATCGGCAAAGAAGATTTTGATCCGGCCAAGTTGCGCTACGGAAAAATCATCCTGATGACGGACGCTGACGTGGACGGCTCCCACATCCGTACGCTGCTGCTCACGTTCTTCTTCCGCCACATGGGCGATTTGATCAAGCGCGGCAACGTCTTCATTGCCCAGCCGCCGCTCTACGGAATTAAGAAAGGCAAGACGCAGCAGTACATCAAAGACGACCGCGAATTTGTGCGGGTAATGGTGAAACGTGCGGCTGAAGGTTTGATCGTCCGTTATGGCGAAGGCGCAGCCCGCATGGAAGGCGCGGCCCTGGCCAAGTTCATGACCACGCTCAACGAATACCTGGGGTTCTTCGATAAAGTGAATAAACGCATCCGCAATGAGAAAATTACGGAGTTGCTGCCCCAGCTCAGCCTTTCCCAGCGCGGAGATTTTGAAGGCGATAAGAAAACCGCGCCCACAAAAATCCAGAAGCTGCAAAAAGAGCTGAACAAGCTTGCCAGGGATGCACAGCTCAAGGAAGTTGGCAGCTATTTTGACGAGGAGCACAATCTCTGGGCGGTGCGATTCACTGACTCCCAGGGCGCAGAGCGCCACATCAACTGGGCCCTGGCCTCAACGCCGGAATACCGGCAGATGATTTCCAAGTTCAAGCAGATCGAGCAGTTCATGCAGCCGCCGTTCGTGATCGAAATTGCCGGCAAGGGCGCCGACGGCGATAACGCCGCCGACCTGAGCGACGCCGAGCGTGAGGACCTGGAAAAAGCAGCAAAGAAATCATCCAAAACCACCACCCGCCGCACTAAAGTCGAGGCTGAAGTAGTAGAGAAGCAGTCTGGGCGGGAGCTGTTTGATTATGTGCTCAACGAAGGCCGCAGGGAATACACCGTGCAGCGCTATAAAGGCCTGGGCGAGATGACCTCAGAGCAGCTCTGGCAGACGACGATGGATCCGGAGCGCCGTACTTTGCTCTCCGTGCGAGCTGAGGACATTGAAGCTTGCGAGGTCATCTTTACCACTCTGATGGGTGAAGACGTGGAAGCACGCCGCAAGTTCATTGAAGAGAACGCGCTGGACGTGAAGAACCTGGACATATAAACCCAGGTTACAGGTTAGAGGGAACAGGTGACAGGGAACAGAAAAGAGCACAGTCGAAATTTTTGAAAATTACTCAATTACAAATTACTCAATTACAAATTCTTCGTGATTACCAGCACCGGTTCCCGCGCTCGCTTGTAAAAGAGCGCAAATAAAACAGTCATCACCACCAGGAGCGCCAGCGCTAGTATGCTGCCTTCAGGTCCCACGCTGCCGCCATTCAGCCATGCGGGGCCCTGGATTTGCGGGTTCAAAAGATGTCCGGGGAACTGGATTCCGCTGTCATTCACACCATAAAAGTAAGATTGTCCCCAATCCCATCCGGCATGCGCGCCTACGGCCAGCCACAGGTTGCCGGTGTAGCGCAAGGTCACAGATGCAAACATGGCGAAGAGCACAGCCCCGATAATCCCGATCCGGGTTTCGCCGGTGTTAAAGGTGTGGAGCACACCAAAGAGGGCAGCCAGGATGGTGGCCGCCGGCCAGAAGCCAATGCCCTCCGCCAGCGTATAGAGCAGGTAACCCCTCAGGAAGTATTCTTCGAAGAGACCCACCAGGATAAAGAAAAATCCCCAGACCGCAGCCCACGAAAGGACCTGGCTTCCA
>DATDGH010001041.1:0-8447 GCA_036522215.1 Candidatus Angelobacter sp.
ACCAGGAACGCAAAAGCCAAGGAGGCTACGTATGTTTTGTGGGAGTTGTGGTAAACAAGTCCCGGAAGGATCAGGTTTCTGTCCAGCGTGCGGCGCATCCGCCGGAGGCGGAGCGCCACGACCTGCTGCGCCCGCAGGCGCCGCAGCCGGCCCCCCGGCCGCAGCGGCCCAACGCGCCAAACTTGAGGCGCAATTCAAGGCCGGCTCTCAAGATGCTGTGCAGGCCTTTATGGTGCTGCTGAAAGATCCGGTTGGTGGGTTGGCAAAATCATACGCTTTGTTCGATCAAGGCCGTGCTTTGATTGTTGGAGCGATCTTCGCTGCGGTGTTCGCCATAGCGACGATGCTGGCGCCTCTGGGATTCGGCGGCATGATGGCGCTGGGCGTGCTAGGCGGCGGAGGCGGCGGCGCCGCAGGTGCTGCGGAGGCAGCCAGAGCCATTGCTCTGGCGAGATCTCTGGGAGGAGAGCTCCCTGGCATGCCGAATCAGTTTTCCATCATGATGAAGGCGCTGGTGGCAGGGCTGGTATTCGCAGCCGCCTTGATCGGAGCATGTGTGTTAGCGCGAATCATCTTTAAAGGGACCAGCCAGCTCGCCGGAGAGGTCTACACTGCCGGCGCCAGCTTGCTGCCGTTAGCCATCGCGGTGCTGCTCGGGCTGGTACTTGGGGCTGCGGGTCTGTATCAGGTGATTGCGTGGATAGGTATGTTTGCGCTGGTTTGGACCATACTGATGCTCAACGCAGGATGCCTTAAGATCATGGGCATCTCAGACAGCAAGGCATCGATCGCCGTGCCTATGATCATTGTGATTGCGGCGGTTGCATCCATGCTTGTGCGTGGTGGATTCTAGCCGCTTTACAGTTTCCCATCTCTCGTCGCTCGATTTCGGGGCTGCTCACAGCGGCCCCGAATTGGTCTTGTCAGGAAATTCCCACCACTTACTCTGATTCTGGATCGCATAGAATCTCCTTGCGTCTATGCAGGAATTCGTCGCAACCTGCGAAGCGGTAGCCGCTACCACGAAGAAGACAGAAAAAGTGCGTCTGGTGGCCGGGTATTTTCAGTCGAAGCCGGAAGAGGCGGGGCAGGCGGCAGTGTTTCTTTCCGGGCGCGTCTTTCCGGCCTGGGAAGAGCGGACCTTGCAAATAGGCGGAAGCCTTTTGTGGCGGGCCGTGGCGGAAGTTTCGGGCAAAGGAGAGGTGGCGCTGACTGCGGCTTATCGGCGACACGGTGATGTGGGCGCGGCTGCTCAAGATGTGTTAGCGGATACCGCATCTCAGGATAGCTCGCTCTCAGTTCGGGAGCTGGCGCAGATCTTTGAACAATTGGCCGGCACTTCCAACACGGCGCAGAAATTTGCCATTCTGGTGGAATTGTTGCGCGGGGCAACAGCGCTGGAAGCCAAATACGTGGTGAAGACCATCGGCGGGGACCTGCGTATTGGCTTGCGGGAAAGCCTGGTGGAAGAGGCGATCGCCAAGGCCTATGACTGCGAAGTGGCCGCGGTGCTGCGGGCCAACATGCTGCTGGGCGATATTCGCGACACATTGCGCCTAGCGGCGGAAGGCAAAGTGGCAGAGGCGCGGATGAGACTGTTTCATCCCATTGGCTTGATGCTGGCGAGTCCGGCGCAGAATGCGAAAGAAGCTTTTGCTTACTTCAGCCAGGCAGTGGTGGAAGACAAGTACGACGGTATACGCGCACAGGCGCACTGCGGGGGGAAAAATGATCCGCAGGCAAGAATCTTCTCGCGCACCCTGGATGAGATCAGCGAGAGCTTTCCTGAACTTCCTCCGGCACTGCTGGCGTTTCCCGAGCCGGTCATTCTGGATGGCGAAATCCTGGCCTGGAAGACTGAAAACAGAGATGGGCAGACAGTTGGCCGGGCGCTTCCGTTTTCTGCGCTGCAAAAACGGCTGGGACGAAAGAAAGTTTCCGGGGAGATGGTGCGCCAGGTACCAACTGTCTTCATGGTCTTTGACGTGCTATATGCCGGTGGGGAGCTGCTGCTGGAGAAGCCGCTGTATGAGCGCAAAAAAATTCTCGAACGGATTTTTGCCTCTGTGCCGGAAGGCGGCTTCAACACAGAACACATCATCGGCGCGCAAACCGCGCAGGGCGATCTGGCATTCGAGCCGGCCCTTACCTCCAGCGGCGGCGCTCCTCGGGTGATTGAGGCCCCAGTCATCACCGCAGGTTCTGCCGAACACCTGGAAGAGATTTTTGACCAGGCGCGGGAGCGCGGCAATGAAGGCCTGATGGTGAAAGATATCAACTCGCCCTATACGCCCGGACGGCGGGGCAAATCCTGGCTCAAGCTGAAACGCGAGCTGGCTACCCTGGATGTGGTGGTGACAGCCGTGGAGTGGGGCCATGGCAAACGCATCAAGGTATTGAGCGATTACACCTTTGCCATTTGTGATGATGAGCAGCTTTTGAACGTGGGCAAAGCTTACTCCGGACTGACTGATGCTGAGATTGCGGAGATGACAGAGTGGTTTCTGCAGCACACCGTTGAAGACCAGGGCTTCCGGCGCGTGGTGGAACCCAAGATTGTGCTGGAAGTGGCGTTCAACAATGTAATGAAGTCAGACCGGCATGCCAGCGGTTTTGCCTTGCGCTTCCCGCGCATCCTGCGCATTCGTACCGACAAGAAGGTAGAGGAGATTGATACGTTGGAGGCGGTCAGGGAGATTTACGAACGGCAACACAGCCACGACCTTACCACCGACGGCGCCGGGGCAGGCTGATGATACTGATTAGAAGTTGGTAAGTGGGTAACTTGGTAAGTTGGTAATTTTAAGAGCAACAGCAAAAGCAGAACGATGGGGAAGTTTATCTTTGATTTTCAAACCCTCAATTACCGAATTACCAAACGGTAGTATGTACCTTACGCAAGGGTGCCTCAAAATGAGGCATTAGGTTTCCGGTTTTCCAAAACTATTTCAGCCGTTCCGCACCTGCCGGAATCTGAGTTCTCCCGGCACAAGTTCCAAGTCTGTCGCATCGAAAGACGAAAACGTTGCTTTGCTGAATAGCACGAGAGATGAGTTGTGCAGCCGCGAATCCAAGAAGAGATGACCGACATATCGCTTGCTTTGTTCCAATGCGTGAGCATCGTGGCCCCACACTCCCTCGGAATCAATTTCATTAGTAGCCATGAAAAGCTCACCCGTATTTTTCACTTTTGCTGTAAACATATTACGGTAACGCACCGCTGCCTCATTTCGTCTCGCTGCGCTGGGTAAGTTCAATCTGTAATGTGATATCGAATTGAGGAACTAACCTCTAAAATGGCACCGCAGACGACCACCAGAGCGGCCATAATCCTGAATGAAAAAGATCGGCGCTTCCAGGCCCCGGAAAGAAGATCAGAAATCTTCCAAGCCGCTAATGCCAGCACGAGGCTCGTAACGATAAACGCGATGGGTCGTTTAAAAACAAAAAAGAAACTTCGTCCCCAAACAGACATAGGTTCCAAATCCTTTTATTTCGGCCAACCCTGCGCTGGTTTCTTTTTCTGAAGTGATTTCTTCACTGCATCCTGCCAGTCGCCCTCGATCTTGAGCATATCCGGTTTCGGACCCGGAGTGTTTTTGCTCTTGCGAGGCTTCGGCTTGTGTTGGCTACGCGGTTTCGACATCGATTCCATTATGCTCTTGGAATTGGTGGTTTGTACATCAAGCGTTTTCCCTCGGCGGATTGGATTGCGCGAATGGTACGTTCGCCATCGTTCAACTGGCGATTGTTCCACAGGAAATCATATTGCCACAGATAACGATGGAGGTATTCGCTGCTCACGTTATGGTAGATTCCCACGATCCCGCGTTTCACCAGCGCATGGCTGCTCTCTGCCGTGTTGACGTGTACATCCCCGCGTGAGTATTCCTTTGTGGCATGGCAAACCGTCTGATGGCTTGCGTACTCTGGCCCAACTTTGGTGTAGGCTGAAAATTCATCGGTCATCAGGTGGGCTTGTCTGTCCACTTCTTCTCGTAACGCTGTGCTGATCGTGTCAGCGGTCACGTTTGCTACAACGCGGCGACGAATTTCACCGCCACGTTCCACAGCGCAGAAAACCGGAATCTTGCTGGTTCCTCTCCCGCGTTTGCTCGTTCCTTTGTAACGGGGTTTACGCGGCCCGATGTATGTTTCATCGCATTCCACTGTACCTGTTAGTGGCTGCGGGTTGTCATCGGACATTGCAAAGCGTATGCGATTCATAAGGAACAATGCAGACTTGTAACTGATCTGGCATTGGCGTTTTAGCTCAAGAGCGGCAACACCCTTCTTTGATGTTGCGGCTCTCCAAAACGCATAAGCCCAATGGCGCAAGGGAATCCGTGATTCCTCGAACACTGTTCCGATGCGAACGGTAAACTGCTCTTTGCAGTCCCGGCAACGCCACAGGAAACGTTTGTTTCGTTCGCCTGTTTTGGCATCGGTCATCTTGTAAACCGCAACACTCCCACAGCGGATGCAGGCGGGAGTATCACCCCAACGCTGCTTCTCAAAAAATTCCACGGCTGCTAATTCGTCGGAGCAAGCTATTGGAATTGCGCGGATTACCTGCGAGTTTGAGAGGCTGTGTTTTGTGTATGTGCTTTTCTTTCTCATGCTGTAATTTTATACATAACGCAATGATTGCGTCAAGTAAAAAGATTACGCTGGAAATGACCTATTTCGCGGCTTTTGTGAGGCTTTGGCGGATCGTGGTAGGATTAGTGCGGGTGGAGGGGCTTGAACCCTCAAGGCGTTACCGCCAACCGACCCCAAATCGGCTGCGTTTTCCAGTTCCGCCACACCCGCGAGTGTTTATTCGCCACGCCCGAAGCAGGCCGCCTGAACCGCCTTTACTGCTTCGGGCTTGCTGTTTCTGCTGGCGACCACGGCGAATCAAGGATGACCGCCAGCGTTACCCTCCTCATAGTTGCCTCCTTGAGCAAAAGTGTAAGCGCGCATTTTGGGGGAGTGTCT
Organism: Candidatus Angelobacter sp.; assembly: GCA_036522215.1. Classification (GTDB taxonomy): domain Bacteria; phylum Acidobacteriota; class Terriglobia; order Terriglobales; family Acidobacteriaceae; genus Angelobacter. Next base: position 4,981 of record DATDGH010001041.1, read on the forward strand.
ATCGGGGAGACTAGGGGAAATTTATGGGGGAGAAATAGGGGAAAATGGGGGAGAATTCATTGCCACTTGGGAGGGCGATGTTTCTTATTGAACTCTAATGGTCGCTTGCCACTCGACAGAATTCTCCGAAAGGCTACGTCAGCCGTCGAGTCATCTTTGCACTGATTCTTGATCCAACGCTTCCACTCCCTGTAGTGCTGCCCAGCGGCCCAGCAGATGTCTAGAATTTTGATCTTCTCATCGGGGAATTTGGACAGGTAGGAATTCATCAACTCGCGAGGGCTTATTGGCTTTGTTGCAGGCCGTTCCGTAGCTGCGGGTTGGCTTTCGCCACGGATGGCAGCGCGCTTGGCCCTTTCTGCCTGTACCCTAGCCAGCATTCGCTCAATATGCTCTTGAAGGATGCGGTTTAGCTCTGGGCGGAATTCTTCGCCAGGGGCAAAGAAGGGACACATCTCAATGACCGAATCAATGCTTCGATGGCGAATCTCTCTCATCCATTCCTGCTGCCAATCTGGCAAAAATGCGAAGCAGTTAACCTGAATATCGAAGATCGAAATTACCGTTGTGCCTACGACTCTCCTTACTTGCTCCCTGTTACTACACGTCATGAGAGCAATGCGGGCGTAATCCTCAATGTCATTGACCTGTTGCAGTGCGTCAAATGAAAGTGGCGGCAGTAACGGCGGAGGCTGTTTCTTCATCGTTCCCTTGCTTCCCACACGATGAAGGGCTACGATGAAGGTGTCTAGGCTTCAATCGAAATGCCCCGGCCATCGTGCCGGGCTTTTCGTTTATGGACGACTGACTATTTTATTTGCGGGTGATTGGAAGAGTCACTCGCAAAAGCAGAACATAAAAAACCCGCCATCTCTGGCGGGCTGAGTGGATCGGAGCGAAAGAGTCTAAATGTCCATTCCCTCCACTCTGCTGCGAATCGGTTCGTACTTCTTGACGATGTTTTCCTCTCCCTCGTCTGTAAACTGGGAATAAACCGGGAACGTGAAAACACATGGCTCAATGCTGAAATTGAGCACTGTCTTGTCCTGAAAGCGGATCGTGATTGCGTAGTAATCGGACTCAGCAGAGAATTCCACGCTATCGACGATCTTGTCTTTGACTTCGGGAAAGTCCTGCCTTGTGCTTGGTTCTGGCGAGTGTGTACCCTTGTCTTCAGCCATTTCGCACCTCGTGTGTGTGATTTGGTCAGGAATCCGTCAGCGTTCAGAGCGTTGGCGGGTTCCGTACCGTGGTTTTAACGCTAGGCGAAAATAAGGCGAATTGCGACAGGTTTTTATTTTTGTTGCGGGTTGCGTAAAGTACATACTACCGTTACCAAATTACGCATTACCAACGGTAAGAGCCTCGCTGCAACGAAGACAAATTTCTCGTCATCGCGCGCAGCACGACCTAGTGGTGGTGGCGATCACCTACGGGAATTACGCAGCCGTGGGCGACTTCGCAGACGGCGTTCTCGAACTGAATGGTGGTGTGATGGATGTGGAATCTGACGGCCAGGACCTGTTTCACGCTGCGCAAAATGCCCTCACTCTCCGACGGCGGGATGTCGTCAATGCTGATATGGCAGGAGAGAGCATGAGTGTCTGAGCCGATACTCCAGACGTGGACGTCATGAACGTTGTTCACGCCACCGACCGCGCTGATGCTGTCCACGATTTTATCTACTGACATTCCATTCGGCGTGCCTTCCAGCAGGATGTTCAGGGTTTCGCGAATAATTCCCCAGGAAGACCACAAGATGAGAAAACCGATGGCGATGGAGAGCGCGGGGTCAACCCAGGTTTGCCCGGTCCACAAGATGGCCCAACCCCCTATGATTACTGCCGCCGTGGAGAGAGTGTCGCCGAGCTGGTGAACAAATGCGCTGCGAATATTGACATCGCGGGACGCCCGCATCAGAAACCAGGCGATAACGCCGTTCATGACCACCCCAACCGCAGCCACCCAGATCATCAGGCGGGCATGGACAGGTACCGGAGCGCGCAGCCGCTGGACTGCTTCGTAAAAGATATAGATTGCCACCAGCACGAGGGTGAGGGCATTCAGGAAAGCGGCCAGCACTCCGGCCCGATGGTAGCCGAAGGTCTTGGTGGCGTTAGGCGGACGTGACTGAATGAAGACTGCCACCCAGGAGAGCACCAGGGCCAGAAGATCGGTAACGTTGTGACCGGCTTCGGACAGCAGCGCCAGGCTATGAGCGCGGATTCCAGCCACCACAGTCAGCGCCACGTAAAGAGCGGTGGCGGCCACGGAATACCGCAGTACCCGGGCGTTGCTGGCGCGATGAAAGTGACCGTCGCCCATGTTTTCCCCAATTAAAGTTTAACCCCAAACCCCTCTCGTCGCTATGACGGCGTAGTTTATGAACGGCTAATAGGCGCTTAGCGCCATAACATCGACAAAAAATTGTCGATGTTTGTATGCACAAGAAAGTGTGCATACGGCTGCCCCAAAGGGGCCATTTTTTCGCGGCGCAGTCCGCGAAAAAACGTACGCCGTTATGCACGCGATAACGAGAATTTTGTACTCGTTGCTGATGCAAACAGTCCCGTTCTCGCTGAGAAGTTGGTAATTGGGTAAGTTGGTAATTTGGTAATTGAAAATCAAAACCCAAACCAAATCTCACAATGGATAGGGATATCAAGGGCGAAGCCCTTGGCTAGTTGGCTACCCAGCATCCTGGTGGCGTTGACAATCGGGTCATCAGGTCATCGGGTCATCGGGAAGAAGAATCCTAAATGTGATGTAAATACTCTGCGACTTTTTCTTAGCGATGATTCTGTTGGGCCACTGCAAAGCATGCCAACCTGGGAGCGAAGGCTTGCATCTTCCGTAATCAGAGCTGGTGCTTTGCTTTGGTGGCCGTCCGGGGTGAAACACCAGCTCTGGGCCCATTCGAGTCATTTGCGACGGGCGGAAGCCCGCGCAATCAAGACAGGAGACGATGCGATGAAAAAGACTCTGATGAAAAAGACTCTTTACTTGCTGGTTTTTGTGCTAGCACTTGCGCTAGCGTACGCTACATCGCAAACAGGCGGCTCCAGCTCCGCACCAAATCAATCACAACCGCCCAGCACCACAATACCTTCAACGACTGGAACCACTCCAACCAAGTCCGATAATCAAAACGGTGCTGGCGCGGCAACCACTCAAAGTAGCGGAGGCGAGCTCCAGGGCCAGATTCAGAATGCCTTGAAGAACGAACCCACGTTGGCCAACGACAACGTCAATGTGAGTGTTTCTGACAACGAGATTGATCTTTCGGGGACAGTTGCGACCAGCAAAGAAAGGCTAACGGCTAAGCGCATTGCCCAGTCGTTTGCCGGCAATCGCAAGGTCAAAGAGCATCTGACTATGAGCGGTCAGGACAACGCGCACAAATAATCGGGGCATCGAGTCATTAGCTCCGCCACCGGTTTGGCCGGATTGAATAGTGTGTGACTTTC
>DATDGH010001042.1:0-2838 GCA_036522215.1 Candidatus Angelobacter sp.
AGTCCCGCCGTTGGGGCAGGACACCTGCCCATTAGACTGCTTTTGATCGCAGGAATAAGTCCCGTCTATCACTACTAGGACGTTCGCAAAGTCACGCTCGGTATGAGACACGCCGCCCGCCATGAATGAATTTTTCAGCCACTTGCTAGTTGCTGGTCCCCTTTCAGCCGGTGGTGCAAGTTCGTCGATTAGCTGGTCTTGTAAATTGAGAGGGATGTAAGGGCCAGTGTCCGGTTGCCCCGGCGTGTGGTACTGTCGCGGCTCAACAACTATCTCACAGACCTGTCCATCTTCAGCGTACTTGGCGGTCATCAGAATTCCTGGGCGTACCTCGTAAGCATTGAGTGTGGGATATTTTGCGTTAAGGTCAGCCGAGGTTTGGCTCCAGGCAGACATCGCCAAGATAAGAGGCACGCACGCTGCAAATCGCACTGTGGTTAGCATATTGTCCTCTTTGGTGCCACGAAATCACTTCTGATCTGGTTTCTTTTCGACCTCTTTTACCACAGGCTTAGTGATGGTCAAGTTCATATTTATTCCCTGAGAGTTATTCTGAGTATTGAGATTGCCTTTTGCATCAGCATTATTCATAGTCTCAGAATATGTCGCTTGACAGTTACAAGGTTGTCCGTTTGCGCCAGTCGTCGTAAACGTCAGAGTCTGGTCTGTGGTGTGGTTATACGGCACTGTGGTCACAACGTCCTTCATCCCCGCCAAGTCCTCCTTAGAGAAATTTTGCGGTTCAGATGTAACAGGCGTGATTACCCCTCCGACCACATCATGTATTGTACCGTTCGGCCCCGTTGCAATCGTCTCTTGTCTAGATTGGTTGGGAACATTCTTTCCGGTAAGATTGTCAGTCGTGACCGGCGTTTCTTTCACTGACATTCCTGGGAGTGGCGCGCTTTTGTTGCCGCTAAATGTTATCGTCGTCGTAGTTCCGGCACCTGACACGTAACCACCACCGGCACCGGGTACTTTGCCGTTTATGATCATGTGCGGCGGGCTGTCTGCGGTCACGGTAACCTGAACATTGCTGCAATTGTCACCTGGGCAATGGCCGTCAGAATCAGGAATCGAAGTTGGGTTGTTCCTGCCGAAAGTGTAGAGATTCAGGGTTTGGGGATTACTGAGGTCGGCGTAAGGAACCGTTGTCGGTCTGGCCGACCAATCAGGTGACATGTAGCGGCCAAGAGCAGGGCTGTAGTATCGGGCGCCGAAATTATATAAGCCGGTCTCTGCGTCCAGTTCCTTGCCGTCGAACTTGTAATGATTCGGGTCGCCTGCGCTCGTGGTCGTTGACTGAAACATCATGGGGTTCATGGAATAAGAGGGCAGCTTAGGCGCGAGGAATCCGGTATCCGGCTGGTGGCCCCAAAGGTCGGACCTGGATAGGCTGACATTCGTGACGTGCGGGTTAGGGGTCATCGGGTCTGGCGGGTAAGACGTTGGCGGATCAAAGGACGGTTGGCTTGGCCCTGTATAAGTGACTTGAAGCTGGCGGACGATTTGGCCGTCTCGAACGATCTTTACTCCCCGCAGCAGCAACGGCGCGTCAATCTGATGCAGTGCCCTAATCCGCATCCTCATGATTCGTTGATTGAGCGTTTCGGGGTAGTCCAGCTTCGTCTCGCCGTGTTTCCAATGAACCTCCGTATTCTCCGCATCCGTCTGCGTCAACGGCTGTATGACAATTTCTTTTCCGTTCCCGAAGAACAGTTCCAGCATGAAGTCGCTCCGGTTAGCCTCATACGTGAGAACGTCGCCACGACGGATCGGCGGCGCTTGGACCAATCGCATGTGATTGATTGCCTCAGCCGTGATCGGCTGCAAGTCAAGCGGTGGTTTGGACAAGCTTGTGCGCAGCGTGGCGGGAACAGCCTCCGCCTTGGGTGGCTCACTGCATAACATCTGCATCACCAGTGGATTATTACTGACGGCGTTGCACACTGATTGAGCATGGCCGGGAAGAGCCGAAAAGAGAACGGCTGCGGTGAGGACCACAAGGGAAAATGAGCGGGGAATTCGCATCGGGTTAATCCCTTTCAGTTGTAGAAATGCCACTTCTACCGATCAGTGAAATTGCGAATGAAACCGTTTCAGGCAAAAACAATAATTCGTGTGGCGAAACACGTCAATCCCAAAACGAACATTCGATTTCTTGGAGTTTTTTAATCCATCCGGGTGCGGATGAAAATGAACCAAGTCCTGCGCATTAATGTGGGGAAGCGGTCAACATCAGCGGATAACCTCGATCTCGCTTGATTCTGTCCCTCGTGCTCTGAAACCAGCACTGTCAAGCAGTGAATATCTGTGGAAATCTGTGCCTCTTTCCGGACGCCACTCCTCCATAAAGTTTGCAGTAGAATCAGGGGAAGATACGTGGGGGAGTGCAATGATTCCTGGCTTCGACAAAGAAAAATTCGCTGAGGTGCTGCACACGCATCTCAGTCCCGCTGCACCGATACAGTCGCCAGAATATCTTTATGGTCGAGAGACTCAGGTGCGTGAAATTGAGCAGGCTCTCTGTGCTCCGGGGCGAAGCGTTTTTATATACGGTGACCGGGGCGTTGGAAAGACCTCACTGGCACAGACTGTAGCACATACCCATCAGTCGGCAGCCCACGAACCCATTCTTCTGGCTTGTGCGCCTGAAACGACATTTGCCGGTTTAATGCAGCGTCTGTTGGTCTCACTGGAGAGTTCTTCTCCAAAAGGAAAGCCCCCAACTGAATGGACAGGGAAGGTGAAAGTCGGACCGGTTGGCCTGGAGTTGGGGAGAAAGACTACGGCTCCGGAACGTCAGCAAATCGCCACGGCAGACCTGGATCTTAACCT
>DATDGH010001043.1:0-4758 GCA_036522215.1 Candidatus Angelobacter sp.
GCCCAAGCTTGCTTCCACCAAGCCGTTGGCAATACTGGAGCCACGAGGATCATATGGGTAAGCACCGCAATGTTCTTGCGCCTCGCCTATTAACCAACGAGATTCAATCTCTCGTTAAGTGAACGGTATTGCGGGGTCCCCGACGGGCGCCGGTTTTGCGCGTGGTGGGGTGGTTGCGTCTTCCGCGCGAAGCGCGGAACCGTTTTGGGGCTACACCAACTCTGGAAACGCACTAAGAGCCAAAAGCCAAAAGCCTACTTCCTTATCTCCCTCAGATCAATTCCCAGGTGCTGGCATTTTTTGTACAGGTGGCTGCGCTCCAGGCCCAGAGCCTTGGCGGTGTTGGTGATGTGGTAGTTCTGGCGCTTGATTTCGTCGAGGATCACCTGGCGTTCAAATTGTTCAGCTCGCTGGGCCAGCGTTCCTGCTGATGGCATCGGACCGCTGACACTTGCCGCAGATGTTGCTGTGGGCAATGCCGTGCGGACCGTGGCGGCGGTGATCTCATCGCCTTCCGTAAACAGCAACACGCGCTCAATCACATTGCGCAACTCGCGTATATTGCCCGGCCAGGAGTGCGCCTGCAATACCTGCATCGCGTCCGCAGAAAAGCTGATTTCTTTCCATCCGTTCTGGCGGGTGATCTGCGCGGTAAAGTGTGCGGCCAGGGCAGGAATATCGTCCAGCCGCTCGCGCAATGGTGGCAGCATGATGGGAAAGACGTAGATGCGATGGAAGAGGTCCTGGCGGAATCCGCCCTGGCGAACGTGCTCTTCCAGGTTGCGATGGGTCGCCACGATCACGCGGACATTTACCTTAACCGGTTTGTCGCCGCCGATGCGCTCCACCTCACCCTGCTCCAGGACGCGCAGCAGCTTGGCCTGCATGGGCAAAGGCATATCGCCGATCTCGTCCAGAAATAGTGTGCCTTCATTGGCCTGCTCGAATTTGCCGGTGTGGCGGCTGGCTGCTCCGGTGAAAGAGCCTTTCTCATGGCCAAAGAGTTCCGATTCGATCAGCTCTGCCGGCACGGCGGCGCAGTTTAGGGTTATGTACGGCCCTTCCCGGCGGCTGCTTTTCTCATGGATGGCCCGCGCAATTAATTCCTTGCCGGTGCCGGTCTCACCCAGAATGCACACCCGCGACTCGCTGGAGGCAACGCGCGCCACCTGGGCCATCAGCTTGCGCATTTTTTCTCCGTTGTAGACGATCTGTGTGTCGCCCAGCTTCTGGCGAAGCTGGCGGTTTTCCTGCTCCAGCCGGTCCATGCGCAAAGCGTTCTGGACCGTGAGCAGCAGCTTGTCACTGGAAACCGGTTTTTCCAGGAAGTCGCGCGCGCCCAGACGCGTGGCCTTTACTGCCATTTCGATGTGCGCCTGACCGGACATCATGACCACCGGTGTCTTTACTCCCGCGGCCTTGATCTGCTCCAGTAAAGTTAGGCCGTCCATCCCGGGCATGACCACGTCAGAGAAGATAAGGTCGAAACTTTCCGCGCGCACCATGTCCAGCGCGCGCGTTGGGTTATCGCAGACAGTCGCCTCGTGTCCGGCGAGGCGGAAAGTGCGGGCCAGGGAAGCCAGGGTGTTGGCGTCGTCGTCGATGATGAGAAGATGAGCGCGCATAAGATCAGTAGTTAGTACTTAGTAGTTAGTATTTAGCCCAACTCCCATGGCCCTGACGATGCCAATCATGTTCAAAGCCTCCATCATATAAGGTGCGAGGTAGAGATTTTGCTAACTACTAAATACTAATTACTAAATACTGCCTTTCAGTGGTACCTCCACGTGAAATGTTGTGCCTTCATCTTTTTTGCTGCTCACGGTGATTTTGCCATGGTGGTCGCTGATGACGGATTGCGCAATCGCCAGGCCCAGGCCTGTACCGTGCTGCTTGGAAGTGTAATACGGCGTGAACAGGCGCTCGCATTCTTCCGGAGTGAGTCCGGCGCCAGTGTCGGCAAGCTCAAACACGCCGTACTTCTCGGCGGTTGCGGTGCGAAAGGTGAGCCGGCCGCCTCTGGGCATGGCGTCAATGGCGTTCAGCACTAGATTCTCCACCACGCGGCGCAGCAACACCGGATCAGCGCTGATGGGCGGGACGGAATCGAGTTGCAAAACGGTTTCGATGCGGCCAGGATCGCGGGAGAACTGTCCTTGAAAGAGCTGCGCCACGCTGCGAACCAGCTCATTCAGGTCAACTGCCTGAAGCTGGGGCGCGGGCATTTTGGAAAAATCACTGAAACGGCCAATGATGGTTTTGAGATTCGTGATTTCGGCCAGCAGAGTTGAGGTGCTTTCGCGAAACACTTCTTCGAACTGTTCCGGTCCGGCTTCACGTGCACGCAACAGGTTTTCCACCGTGAGTTGCAACGGGAAGAGCGGGTTCTTCAACTCGTGCGCCAGCCTGCGCGCCAATTCGCGCCAGGCCGCTACGCGTTCGGTCTGCACCAGCCGCTCTTTCTGGGCAATCAATTCCTGGGTCATTTGATTGAATGCCTGGGCAAGCTGTCCAATTTCGTCGCCGGAGGTCAGTTCCACATGCACATCCCAATTGCCGCCGCCGATCTGGCTGGCAGCATCAGCCAGCTCTTTCACCGGATGCGTGATGTGTGCGGCGATGATGCCGCTCAGGATCAGACCAAAGGCCACTCCGAATAACGCAATCAGCAGGCTGACCTTGGCAATGTGCGCTTCCAACGCATTCTGCTGTTGTAGAGAATTTCCTACCAGCAGAACTGCAGCGGGTTTATCGCCAAATCCGGGGAGGGAAACAGCATGGAAGACCTCATCCGGACTGCCATCCGTCCACTGGATGGTGGCCGAGGTTTCGTCGTGCTGCTGAAGGGCCTTCTGCACCAGAGGCATCAACTTGTCAGCTTCAAAACTCTGGCTGGTTGAACTGAGAAATCCGGCAGGGCCCTGGTCAGGAGCGCTGTAGATCAAGATGCGCATTCCAGTCGGTGTAGCCAGCGATTGCAGCAGTGCCGTATCCAGTTTTCTGCCGCCTATCACGTAGAAATTGACGCCACGCGCGTGTACAGGGCGAATAGCCAGAATGGCGAGCACGCTGCCCTGCGGAGTTTCCACCTGGCGCAGAAAGGTCTGCTGCGGCATCTGGCCGGATTCGCCCGCAGTGTCATTCAGAAACCACCGTTGTTTGTAGCCGAAGCGGGCCGGCCAGTGGGCGGAAGAGATGATGGTGCCATCCGGAGCAAAGAGGTCAAGAAAATCAAGATGCTGGACGGCGGCGTAAGCCGCGGCATCATTCACGTGGATTGCAGAGTCACCTCCGCCGGAAAGATCAAAGGCCATTCGTTGCACCGGCTCAGAATTGGCGATGACGGCCACGGCGCTGGTGATCTCTTCTCCTTCCCGCTCAAATTCGCGGCGAAACTGCCTTACCAGCGTAGTGGTGCGCTCCTGGTCCACCTGGCGAAAATATCTTTGCGTGCGCGCCTCAATCAGCCAGGCTACCGCCCCCACGCTCACAGCGATGCTGAGCGTGACCAGAAGAAGCAGTTTGGATCTAAGAGGCATGCGTTTTTGAAGAGTAGTTAGTATTTAAAAGCTATCTCATCAATGGTTTTCTAACTCCGCGAGTGGAAGCCCCGGACTTTAGTCCGGGGAGCGGGTTCTTTAGATCCCGCGAAAATAGCGCCTTCCACACAACTCTGGGCTTTAGCCCTGGGCCCCGAAAACTGTTGATACATTGGAATCCAGTTTGCCATCCACTCTCATTGTGGTTGTGCCGCCCCGCTGGGGCCTCATTACTAATTACTAATTACTAATTACTAATTACTGATTGCTGCGCGCTAGCGCCCGCCCTCCACCCACAATTGATCCAGCCTCCAATCTCCGTTTGGAAGTTGTTGCCAGTTGTGGCTTGTGCTGTTCAGCCAGAGCGCCTGTGAAAGATGGGCGACTGGGATAATGCGAAAGTCCTCCAGCGCTTTGCGTTCGGCGGCAAACAACTCGTCTGCACGGCCCGCGTTTACGATTGCCGCAAGCATCTCCGGTGAGAGGTCGATATCGTCGGCGATCGCAGCCAGCGCAGCGTATGCATCCAATGCGCGCAGCGGCAGGCGAAGCAGGACTGCGTCCGCAGAGGACGATTTCCGGCCAGTTTTGGTATTGATATGCGCATCGCCAACCGGTTGTACTGTGATTCCGGCTTCATGCGCGTCTACCGCAATCCTTTCTGCAACCAATCTGGAGACAGGGTCAGAAAAATCATAAGCGAGGCTGACCGGAGAGACCGTTCCGGCCTGCGTCCGCAGCTTGTGCGCCTGCTCCGGATCGGGCTTATCAGGAAACATGAACTCATATCCCGTGAGCCATTGCGGCAGCAAACCGGGAGCGGAAGCAGCTTTTTTCTGAAGCAACACATTGCTGATGGCGGAGCGGTCAATGGTGTCTGCAATGGCTTCGCGAATGCGCGGATCCACGGCTTTTTTGGCGCCGCGAATCCCCTGATCAGGCTGCAGGAACAGAATCACCAGCAATTCCGCAGGGCGGGACAAAACCACATTCTGGCTGGTTTGCTCCAGGGCCCGAACCTGGTCCAGTCCCAGCAGGGCCGCATGATCGTGGCCCAGATTGCGCTCCAGCAAATGCTCGCGCATTGAGGCGCCCATCTGGACTTCGATAGCGTCGGGGTAGGGGCGGCCTCCCCAATAGTCGTCGTTGGCGGCAAACAACGCATGTTCCCCGGGCTGCCACTGGTTGAGTTTGTACGGGCCGGTGCCGATGAGTGTTG
>DATDGH010001044.1:0-2321 GCA_036522215.1 Candidatus Angelobacter sp.
GGTTGGGCTGTCGAGAAAGTTATTGTTGTTCGTCATGGAGCCCACATCGAAACGAGCCGAGTTGGTCACGTTGAAGACCTCCCAGCTGAATTTCAGGTTCTGGCTCTCGGTGAACTTCCAGGCCTTCGACAGGCCCATGTCGATATTGAACGTTCCCGGCCCGCGCAGTTCGTTGCGCTGGCCGGATTCTCCCGGAAAAGAATAGCGAAACTGGTTGACCGCAGCGTTCGGGTCACTGGGGTTGGCGACTCCAGGATTCTTAAACACGTTCGGACCGGTGCCGCCACCGGCTTGCGCGACAATGAATTGACCGGTTTTCGGTTTTGATCCGGTTAGAACTCCATAAGACTCGAGATCCCAATTGGTGGACCAGTTGTTGAAAGCGTACACGTCAAATGGAAAGCCGGTGGACCAGCGCCACAGTCCCGAGATCTGCCAACCGCCGAGAAATGCCTCCCCAATCTTAGACATGCCTCCGCCAAACCTCTTGCCTTTGCCCACGGGAAGTTCATAAACCCAGTTGGCATTGATCATGTGAGTAGCGTCGAAATCCGAAGGCGCACGCAGCTGCTTTGGAGCCCACGCGTTGATGACTTGACTGGAGAACCCAAGGCCTTCGAAGACACTGATCCGTTCTGCATTGGAGCCGACATCAATGGATTTGGAATATGTGTAGTTTATGTCAAAGCTTAAACCACCGGAATGGTGGCGCAGGCTGAGTTGCCCCGAGTTGTAGGCGCTATTGCCAATGCTCGACCAGGCATCCAAGGACGCGTATTGCGGGGAGAAGAAAGCAAACGGGGTCGTCTGGCCATTAATGGTCGCGCACGCGGGAAAGCATGGCTGCCCATTGGGTGGCGTTACCCCGTAATAGCCTGGAAAATCAATGTAGGCCAACGAACTGGTTTCGTTGCCAGCCACGGAAGTGTTGCCGTTCGACATGCCGCGGCAGTCAAAGATGTCATAAATAGCCTGGGTTGCGGTGAATGTTGTGATATTGCCTGCATTGGTCGCGCAGCCGGCCAAGGCGCCACCGTTCGCGCTCGTTGCCATCGGATAAAAGTGCTCCCAGAATGCAATCGGCGCGACATTCGCTACATCGATGCCCGCCCGGTATTGCTTGGCTAGTGCAGTAGCGGCCTGATAGTAGGTCATGCCGGAACTGGGATCTCTCAAGTTGGCTGGTTGGGCGAGATCAATCTCCTGCAGCAGGCGATGGCCAAATCGGCCAACATAAGATGTCTCAAGGACATAGCCGTGTCCCAGGTCCCGCGTAATCGACAAATCAAAAACATGGGAGTAAGGGGTTTTGAGCTTATCGTCCAGTCCGAAAGTGAAGTACCCGGGATTATAAGGAGGTGTTACCGGAAATGAACCGCTGGGCGCAGCCGTATAAAGCGGGCTGCCACCCGGAATTGGGCATTGCGTCGCAGTTCCGTAACTTGAACTTGGAACGTTGTACAACCCCGTGAATCGGACGGAACAGTCAACCGTCTGAGAACCGGCCGCGTCGCCTACCGCCGTCGCCAACCCGAATGCGCCCTGACGGTCAAATGTGCTGGAGATACCTTGCCCGAAATGGTCATAGTACATTCCCCACCCGAGGCGAATGCTCGACTTCCCCGCACCTCCCCACAGGGATTTCCAGATTCCCGAATCGCTGCTGGGAGAGTACGCGATCGCAAGTCGCGGCGCGAAGTTTCGGTAATCCCAGCCCCAGTATGGTCTTTTGCCATTTCCTTTGCCCGACAGGTCAAACTGCAGCGTGTGATCGTAGAGAGGATTTCCGGAGGAATCCGTCCCAGTTTGATCGAAATATCCCAGGCCCTGATAAGCCGCCCTGCTGCGGTTTATGAACCAATCATGGACGCTGGTGCTGGGAGCTACCTGCGTGCCCGAAGTTTCGTATGGCGGTTCGAGTAGCGAATAGCGAAGACCAAAGGTGACCGTCAGATTGGGCTTCATCCGCCACGAATCTTGGGCGTACAACTCCCATTCCCAGTCTCGATAATCGCGGTGGATAATTGTCCCTTCAGGCAAGGAATTTAGGTGCTTGTCAAGGTTGTAGTTGGCACTCACCTCCGAGATCAAACCAGCTAAATCCGTTACGGCAACGTCATAGTTGTGGCCGAAGCTTCCAGCCACCGCAGGCAGACCCATTGCCACACCCTTAGTGTTGGCGGGATCGAGACTAACTCCGGTATTCGCGATTCCGGAGTTGGCCAACCAATCCTGGTTGGTTGTCGCCGTGAAGAACGAAGTGAAATTTGACGCGCTTGTATTATCCACCTTCCGCAGATTCACACCGAATTGCAGGGTAT
>DATDGH010001045.1:0-6212 GCA_036522215.1 Candidatus Angelobacter sp.
TTCAACCTGCACGCCTACCGCTTTGATGACGAGTGGTCCACCTTCATCGTTGAGACCCCGGAAAAGACCTGGCTGGCCGCGGGGATCGACAAAATGGAGCAAGAGGAGTCGATCGCGCTCTGCGAGAAGCTCTTTGGCGAACGGCTGGACGGCAATCCTCTCATCTCCAACGCCAAACATTTAAGCGGTTCTGCCATGTGGCTGAAGTTCAACCGCGTGCTATGTGAAAAATGGTTTCACAAAAACATGGTTCTCATGGGCGATGCCGCGCACACCGCACATTTCAGCATCGGCTCCGGCACCAAGCTGGCCATGGAAGATGCCATAGCCCTGGCCCGCGTGCTCTCCAACCACAAGGGAGACGTGGAAGGAGCATTACAACGCTATCAGGAAGAACGGGAGATCGAGGCGCTGAAATTGCAGAGCGCGGCGCGGAATCGCATGGAATGGTTTGAGCAGGTGGAGCGTTACGTCCACCAGGAGGCCGAACAGTTCGCCTACGGCCTGCTTACAGGCAGCCAGCGAGTGGGCCATGCCAACCTCAAGCTGCGCGATTCCAGCTACGTCGAGAGGGTGGAGGAGTGGTTTGCCCGGCGCAGTGGTGCAAGCGGTCCTCTTCCTCCAATGTTCACTCCGATTGCCGTACGCGGAATCACTCTTAAGAACCGGGTAATCTGTTCTCCGATGGCTACTTACATGGCGCAGGAGGGCGTGCCAAATGATTTTCATCTGGTGCATTTGTCCGCACGCGCGATGGGCGGCGCGGCCATGGTGGTAACGGAGATGACCTGCGTCTCGCCGGACGCGCGCATTACGCCAGGCTGTCCGGGCATGTGGAATGACGAACAGCAGAATGCATGGAAGCGGGTGGTTGATTTTGTGCATACGCACACGGATGCAAAGATCGCTTTTCAACTCGGCCACGCCGGACGCAAGGGTTCCACTCGCATGGGATGGGACGCCATTGACCAACCGTTGCAATCGGGCAACTGGCCGCTGCTCTCGGCTTCACCGCTGCCTTATATTGAGGGGCTGTCACAGACGCCGCGTGAGGCCACGCGCGATGATATGTGCCGCATCAAGGCAGATTTTGCGGCAGCCACGCGACGAGCGGTGGCGGCCGGATTCGACTGGCTGGAATACCATTGCGCTCACGGCTATCTCATGTCCAGCTTCATTTCACCGCTTACCAACCAGCGCACGGATGAATACGGCGGCTCGCTGGAGAATCGCTGCCGCTTTCCACTGGAAGTGTTCTCAGCCATGCGGGCCGCATGGCCCAAAGACAAGCCCATGAGCGTACGCATCTCCGCCCATGACTGGGTGCCGGGCGGTTTGACTCCGGAAGACGCAGCCGAAGTAGCACGCTTGTTCAAAGAGGCAGGAGCGGATGTGATCGACTGCTCCTCAGGACAGGTGAGCAAGGCGGAGAAGCCGGTGTACGGACGCATGTTCCAGGTGCCATTTGCAGACAAGATCCGCAACGAGGTTGGCATTCCAACCATAGCCGTGGGAAACATTTTCGAAGGCGATCATGTGAACACCATCATCGCTGCCGGCCGGGCAGACTTGTGCGCGATCGCGCGGCCGCATCTGGCCGACCCGTCATGGACGCTGCACGAGGCGGCCAAGCAGGGCTTCACGGATATTACCTGGCCTAAACAGTATCTGAGCGGAAAAGAACAACTGGAAAGGAACCTGGCTCGCGCCCAACTCATGTTGCAGGTGTAATCCCTATGGAGCAGAGTTCACAAGCACTCCCACCCCAACCCACGCAAAACCGGCGTGCGCTGGGGACCCCGGCACAAGCACTGACTGGCAAGCACGCTGTGGTCACCGGCGGCGCCCGCGGTATTGGCGCAGCGATCACGCGAGCTCTGGCGGCTCACGGGGCGAAGGTGACTATGCTTGGTCGCAGCCCTGCTCCGCAAAGTAATCTCGCGGACCATCAGCATCTTCATTACACGCAAGCAGACGTCTGCGAACCGGAAACCTTGAGCAGAGCTTTTGACTCGGCGCGCGCCAACTTTGGTCCCATTCACATTCTGGTCAACAATGCCGGCCAGGGACGCTCCGCGCCTTTCCCGAAAACTGATTTTGCGCTCTGGCGCAGCATGATGCAGGTAAATCTGGACGGAACCTTTCATTGCATACACCAGGTCTTGCCCGCCATGCTGGATGCCAGATGGGGACGCATAGTGAACATAGCCAGCACTGCCGGGCTCAAGGGATACGCATACGTCTCCGCTTACTGTGCAGCCAAGCACGGCGTAGTCGGGCTCACGCGTTCGCTGGCGCTGGAGGTCGCGACCAAGGGCGTTACCGTGAATTCCGTTTGTCCCGGTTATACCGAAACGGAGATGCTGCAGCAGACCATAGACGGCATTGTTGCCAAAACGGGACGCACCGCGGAGCAGGCGCGCGCGGAATTGAGCGCCCTCAATCCACAGAAGCGGATCATTCAGCCGGAGGAGGTCGCCAACACAGTCCTGTGGCTGTGTCTTCCGGGAAGCGAAGCGATTAACGGCCAGTCCATTGCGATTGCCGGCGGCGAGGTGATGTGAGGACAACCATGGCAAGCACTTCAACATCTGCCACGCGCAAAAATGCAGCGGCGTCGCATCCTTCCAACAGCGCGGTCCTGGATCTGGAGACGCGGGCTAAAAAGGGCGATCACCAGGCCCTGCGGTTGTGGCTTCGTCTTTTGTCGTGTACCGTGCGCATCGAGAACAAGGTCCGGCTCCGCTTGCGGCGCGAGTTCAACACTACTCTGCCTCGATTCGACTTGATGGCCCAGTTGGAGCGCAGCGCTGGAGGGTTGCGTATGAATGAGCTTTCCAAGCGGTTGATGGTGTCCGGAGGAAACGTGACCGGAATTACCGACCAACTGGAGCGCGAAGGCCTTGTGGTGCGCGCGGATTGTCCAGGCGACCGCCGCGCCTATACGGTCAAGCTGACGGATACCGGACTCAAGCGGTTCCGGGAAATGGCCGCGCGCCATGAGCAGTGGATTATCGAGTTGCTGGGCGGGCTTACTCGTGACGAACGAGAGACCTTGATCAACGAACTAGGGAAACTGAAAGCTCATATCAACGGCACGGCCTCTACCGCACTCAAGCCGAGTCGACGTTCGCAGGCTGGAGGAATCCGATGACGATGAAAGATGCGACGAAGGACGCTCCGCGGCCGGTTCTTCAAGGACATTCGCTGGCGAGCTACGAAGCACAACATTTCAGGTACCAGGTGAAAGACAACGTAGCCTGCATCACGCTGGACCGACCGGAACGCAAGAACCCGCTGACATTTGATTCTTACGCCGAACTACGCGACTTGTTTCGCGCTATGGCGCAAGCGAAAGATCTCAAGGCCGTGGTGCTGACCGGTGCAGGAGAGAATTTCTGTTCGGGCGGCGACGTGCATGAGATCATCGGCCCGCTCACCGAGCTGGAGATGCCCGGCCTGCTGGCATTCACACGCATGACCGGCGATCTGGTAAAAGCCATGCGTGCCTGTCCGCAGCCGATCATCGCCGCAATTGACGGTGTTTGCGCAGGCGCCGGCGCTATTTTGGCCATGGCGTCTGATGTGCGTCTGGGCACGGCGCGAAGCAAGACTGCATTCCTATTTACGCGAGTGGGACTCGCCGGTTGTGACATGGGCGCATGCGTGATCTTGCCCAGGATCATTGGCCAGGGCCGCGCTGCCGAACTATTGTTCACCGGCCGCAGCATGAGCGGAGACGAAGCGGAGAAATGGGGGTTCCTCAACCGCCTGTGTGCGCCGGAAGAGCTGCAGACCGCAGCCCTGGGACTGGCTGCCGAGCTGGCAGCAGGACCCACATTTGCGCATGGCATGACCAAGAAGATGCTGCATCAGGAGTGGAACATGGGACTGGATGAAGCCATTGAGGCGGAAGCCCAGGCCCAGGCATTATGCATGGCGACCAATGATTTTCATCGCGCCTACCAGGCCTTTGTCGCCAAACAAAAACCGGTGTTCAAGGGAGATTGATCTCCTCCTCTGAGCGGATTGGAGGCAATCGGGTCATCGGGTCGTCGGGTCATCGGGTCATCGGGTCACCACCACCCCGCCACGCGGAGCGCGCGTCGGGGACCCCGGTCATCGGGTCACCACCACCCCGCCACGCGAAGCGCGCGTCGGGGACCCCGGTCATCGGAAAACCGAGTCGCACCATCGTCGTTGTGCAGGTAAGGCAGCATTGATTCTGAGTGACTTAGAAGAGAGTCACAGGGCAGGGAAATTAAAAATGATCCATGGCAATCATCTTGAATGGCCTTTTCTGGAGCCGCGCCACAGGGCACTGGCCACGGAGCTGGACTGCTGGGCCAGCCGTGTTCTGTCCGATGTGCATGTGGAAGACCATTCGGTACGTGGGGTTGACGATGCGTGCCGCAAACTGGTACGCCTGCTCGGGGAAGGCGGCTGGTTAAACTACGCTATCGGCGGTGCTGCTTACGGCGCTTCTGCAGATGCCATTGACACCCGGGCAATCTGCTTGATCCGCGAAACTCTGGCCGGTTACTCCGGTCTTGCCGATTTTGCTTTTGCCATGCAGGGCCTGGGCTCAGGTCCAATCTCTCTTGCCGGCAGTCATGAGCAGAAGCAGCGCTATCTTCCTCGTGTAGCCAAGGGAACTGCGATTGCCGCATTCGCGATATCGGAGCCGGATGCAGGCTCTGATGTAGCTGCGCTCCAGTGTGAAGCCAGACAAGACGGCGATTCCTACGTGATCAACGGCGAAAAAACCTGGATCTCCAATGGCGGCATCGCCGATTTCTACCTGGTGTTTGCTCGCACCGGCGAAGAAGCAGGAGCAAAGGGAATTTCCGCATTTATTGTCGATGCCGACACACCGGGTCTTACCATCGCGGAACGCATTGAGGTTATGGCTCCTCATCCGCTGGCGCGCCTGACCTTCAAGGACTGCCGGCTTCCGGCGGTGCAGCGCGTAGGACCTCCCGGCCAGGGTTTCAAAATCGCGATGTCTACGCTGGATATCTTCCGATCTTCGGTTGCCGCCGCCGCTCTCGGCTTCGCCCGGCGCGCGCTGCATGAAGCGCTGTCACGCTCCGCTTCGCGCAAAATGTTTGGCCAGGTTCTGGCGGATTTCCAGTTAACCCAGGCCAAGCTGGCGAGGATGGCAACCGACGTCGATTCAGCAGCACTATTGACCTATCGTGCGGCATGGCTGAAAGATATGGGACGCTCGGTGACGGTGGAAGCAGCCATGGCCAAGATGACCGCCACTGAGATTGCGCAGCAGGCCATCGATTCGGCGGTGCAGATTTTCGGCGCTCTGGGCGTTGTAAGTGGACAGGTCATAGAGCGCCTGTACCGCGAAATCCGGCCATTGCGGATTTATGAAGGCGCCACGGAGGTGCAGCAATTGATCATTGCTCGTGGCGTTATCAAAGCCCATAAGGAAAGCGAGCGGCAATCGGGTCATCGGGTCGTCGGGTCATCGGTTCATCGGAAGAAAAACCCAATGACTTGATAACGCTAAGTGCCTTGTTGATGGTAAAGCCCTTTAGCGAGCAATGAATAAAGAGTAACAGAGCAGACTAAATCTTTTTTCAGAGATACAAGTTCAGGAGCGAGATGAAAATTCTGCAACCACCGAATTGGCCCCGGCCCAAAGGCTATGCGAATGGTGTGGCCGCCCAAGGAAGCATGGTGTTCCTGAGCGGTGTAGTCGGCTGGAATGCGCAGCAGGAGTTTGTGGCCCTGGATTTTGTGGGCCAGGTACGGCAGGCGTTGCTCAACATCGTCGAGGTACTCAAGCAGGCAGACGCCAAAGCTGAACATATCGCGCGCATGACTTGGTATGTAATCGACAAAAACGAGTACATGGCCACTGCCAAAGAGATGGGCGTGATCTATCGCGAAATCATGGGCAGACACTATCCGGCCATGACGGTGGTGGAAGTCTCAGGACTGCTCGAAGACAAGGCGCGTGTGGAGATTGAGGTGACAGCGGTGGTGCCGGACTGAGGCAATCGGGTCATCGGGTCGTCGGGTCACCACCACCCCGCCACGCGAAACGCGCGTCGGGGGACCCCGCAATACCGTTCACTTAACGAGAGATTGAATCTCGTTGGTTAATAGGCGAGGCGCAAGAACATTGCGGTGCTTACCCATATGATCCTCGTGGCTCCAGTATTGCCAACGGCTTGGTGGAAGCAAGCTTGGGC
>DATDGH010001046.1:0-4174 GCA_036522215.1 Candidatus Angelobacter sp.
GTACCCTAAGAGGTACTTGCCCTGCCAGGTAGGGGCCTGTAGCTTTGCACAAAGCGAGGGTCACTTCCGATGATTCGCCGTGCTGTCTTCCTAATCTTGGTGTGCGTACTGGCTTCCTCCAGCGCATTGTCGCAAACGCCGCCTACGCCAGCCGCCACGGCAATCTGGAACGCCCTGGCGTCCGTCGCCATGGATCCCTCGAGGTTCGCCCACGCCGAGAACGTCACCATCACGCGAGACAAGGTTCACATCACGCTGGTTGACGGCACGATCCAGTTCACCCAGCCGGTCAACGGCGTGGTTCTCGGCGCGGTGTTTCGCCTGGAGAGAGTGATCAAAGCCGCAGCCCAGGTGGGAGCCAGGTTCGTTCACGTGAACCCGCTGTTCCTGAAGCCCTGCGCGGAAAAGGTTTTTATGCCGTTCCTGGAGGAACAATTCCCTCACCTTGTGGCCACGTACCGCGAGCGATATGCCGACCGCGCCTATCTTCCCGACGGATACCACAAACGCATCAGCGCCCTGGCAAAAAAATATCGGGAGAAATACAAGATCGGCCTGCCAGACCGCCGGCCGCCCCAAAGAGTCTCCAGCCCGCAGGAATTATTGAAGCAGATGGATCTATTCGGGACGTGACCATCGCGACCTCTCGCGAAACGGGATGCGGATATGTTGGATTTCGATGGAGGTATAATGCAGAGAGAGACATCCAGAAAGCGTTCCCTTATGACCATTGAGCAACAAGTTCTCGAAAAGCTGCGGGAACTGTCTCCAGACAAGAAAAAAGAGGTCCTCAACTTCGTGGATTCGCTGAGCGAAAAAAATGGACCGCCCACGAAGTTACGCGGCCTGGAAGGAATCTGGGCTGACCTCGATATAGATATCACAGAAGAAGACATTGCTCAAGCACGTCGGGAAATGTGGAGTAATTTCCCGCGAGACATCTCCTAACCCCGGCCAGCATGCCTGAGGTAGTCACCGGGAAGGACAATGCGAATACCGCAGATCTTTTTGCCGAAGTATGTTCCAAAATGGCGAATGTCGCCAGTCACAAGGTGGGTGGCCCGTGCCTCAATCGCGGCGAGCAGGATGGGCACATCTTTTTCCGGCAATAATATCTCGCTTGGAAGCTCTTGGAGTGCGGCATCGAAAAGTTCCAAAACCATTGACAGTCTGTCCAACCGTTGCACTTGAACAGCCTCAGCCAGGTTCGTCCTTGCCTCAGCCAAAGCATAGTGCGAAGAGCACAAGCACACGTTCTTTAGTTTCCATAGCTCCAGGAGGCCGGTATCGGCGCGATAAGCAGCTGAAAAAAGGACATTGGCATCCAGGAACAACCGGTCCATTTAGGCTGGCCGCCGGTGAGGTATCGAGTCCGGGTCCAAGCCAAGCTTCCTGACCTCTTTTCGCGCCTTCTGATAGTCGCTCCGCGTGGTTGCAGTTGAGAGCAGAAATTCCGCCTTGCGCTCGGGCGAATATCTCTCCACCGGCACAATGACCGCGGGCCGAATCAGGATTCCGTCCTCTCGTTCTTCAGCGGTTACGATTGTGCCCTCTTCGATGCCGAAGCGCTTGCGCAGCTTGGCCGGGACAATGATCGCGCCACGTTTGCCTACTCTTGCAGATTCCATGATTTACGCCTGAATATACATGATGCCTGAGATTCAGGCAGGAGGTCAAGAGCCAGCCAGCGGCCAGACTTCCGGATCGCAGGTTGCTTTCCTCTCGAGGCGAGTGTTATCTTGCGCCCATGAAGAAATCACTCCTCCTGACCGCAATTCTTCTCTTCCTCGCCGCAACAGCGTTTGCCGTTGACCTGACCGGCACCTGGAATGCCAAAGTTGAACTAGCCACGGGCCAGTCCGGCAGTCCCACGTTTACCTTGAAACAGGATGGTGAAAAACTGACTGGCACCTACTCCGGCGCGCTGGGCGATGCTCCCATCAAGGGCACTATCAAAGGCAATGAGGTCACGATTGATTTTGAAGCTTCAGGCGCGCAGGTCCACTACGCTGGAAAGGTTGACAACGAAGGTAAAAAGATGGAAGGAACAGTGGATTACGGCGGCCAGGTCAGCGGGACCTTTACTGCTACGAAAAAGTAGCGGATCTGAACTATTTTGGTCGATAGTCGCTAACCAGGGCTGATCCCCCAAAATTCCCGCCCATGACGAGGTCTGGGTGTTTTGGTTTTAATTTTCAGTTGCCAAATTACCAACTTATCCAATTCTTAGCGAGAACGCGACTGCGTGCACTAAAACGAGAGCAAATTTTCGCAGTCGCGTGCAGAGCAGTTTACTCTCCCAGATCGATGTCAGTACCCCACATGATTGTGCTACCAAATGGCCCGCCGGTGCCCCACATGATGGTATCGCTCCAGATGCTGGAGAACCCGGATGAAGTGTCCGTGCCCCACATGATCGTGGATCCCCACATGCTGTCGGTGCCCCACATGATGGTAGACCCTCCAGGGGATTTGGCTCCCCACATGATTGTGGAGCCTCCAGTGTTGGATGTGCCCCACATGATGGTGCTTCCGCCAACAAATTGCGTGCTTCCCCAGACTGCTGGACCAGACCAGGCGTAAGAGGTCCCCCAAATGGACGATGGATCGCTGGTCAAATGAACAGTCTGGGCTTTGGAGTTATATACGGCTGTAGGAGACATCGCTGAACCCTTCGCCAGATCGGTATTGGCCAGAGCTGCCGCCAAATCAACATAGCCTGCGCCCACAGTAAACACATCGTATTGGTCCGTATAGGTAATGCCCGTAGTCGGATCGTATACGCTGCTGGTCTTGGGAAACGTCTTGTATGCCGTCTTCATCAAGCGGCCTTTTACTTGGTCCGGCGTGAGTTGCGGATGCGCTTGCAGCAAATCAGCTACAACTCCGCTGACCACGCCCGTGGCCATGCTGGTTCCACTTAAAGTGAAATAGAGCCTGGAAGGAGCCGACGAACCGCCAACCACATAATAGCTGTATGGAACCAGGTTGTTGGTTTCAGTGTGGTAAAGGGTGGTGTTCGGAGTTTCCGTGGATACCAGCAAATTTCCGGGCGCCACGATGTCAGGCTTCACCACGTGATCAAACAGCGTAGGCCCTTTAGAACTGTAGCTGGCGATCAGATCGTCACTGCGATCCGGAGTGCCCATCGGCTTCATCGCGCCAACCGTGATCACGTAAGGATCGTTGCCTGGCGAAGTGATGGTTGCATATCCATCCGTTGCTTGATAGCGCCCTAAGTTTCCGGCAGCGACCACTACCACGATACCGTTCTTCCACGCTTTCTCCACCGCCTGGCACAATGGGTCCAGCTTATAGCTCTCAAATACTCCCCGGCCCAGCGAAAGGTTAATGACCCGAATGTTGTACTTGGACTTCAAGCTGATTGCGCGGTCAATGGCAGCAATTACTACGCTGTCAGTGGATGCTCCATTGCCATCCAGTACTCGCAAGTTAACCACGTTTGCGTTTGGGGCGATTCCAGTAAATGTCTTTGAGAACAAGAATCCTTGCGAACTCAATCCGTTACCGGCAATCAGCCCGGCAATGTGTGTGCCGTGACCGTACTGGTCAGCGGCGCTGGAACTTCCTGGAACAAAATTCTGGTTATAAACCACACGTGAGGACCGCAGCAACCCGGTAGTATTCAGATCAGGATGGTTGTTGACCCCACTGTCAATCAACGCCACACCTATTCCCTTTCCTGTATAACCGGACTTCCATGCTGCCGGCGCGTTCACGGCTCCGGTGGCATTGTTGAGAAATGGAGTTATCCTCCGGTCTTTGCTGATATACACAACATTGGGTTGATCTGAGAGGGTGATGATGCCATTGCCATCCAGCAATGCGACCACCCCACCCACTATCGGCAACTCACTGAGCAACGTGCCGCCGAGGTTCAGAATGTCACCCACGACGCAACCTAACAGCCCCAGGATTCCGCTGCAGGAGATTTGCGTTCCAGGGGCATACTGGACGATCACCTGCACCTGGGTCGTGGAGCTAATACCCTGGAGATCCGGCGATATCTTCGAATTGTCTGCCATCAGCCATGCAGGAAGAGCGAGGAGCACGGCAAGTACCAGTAGCGCACGTTTCATAGTCTTTCAAACCTCGAACCGAGCAAAATGAGTTTCTGGGTGGGGGAACCTGTCTTAGGGCACGTGAGTGGCCG
>DATDGH010001047.1:0-8554 GCA_036522215.1 Candidatus Angelobacter sp.
AAACTTGGGCAGCATGTAAATGTAGCTGACGGTCAGCACGTGGGTGCGGTCAAAGTCCGAGTTGCCATAGGATTGGCGCGGATTGGACGGATTGTTTCCGTTGAAAAAGAGTCCCAGTCCGCTGCCTTCATCCAGCGCGTGAGAAAAGGTGTAAGACACATTAGCCTGGAAGCCATGGCTGAAGCGCTTGGTGAATTGCGCCTGTAAAGCGTGATACCAGGAGATGCCCTCGGCTTCGTAGAAGACTGAGTTGGGAGCATATCCAATGAACGGCACACGAATGTCGGTATTGCCTCCAGTGGAGGTGAACACCGTTTCCGTGGAGGTTACGTTGTAGCCGTAGGAGAAGATCTCCCCGTTGATGGGGTTCTGCGGCGTGGCGATCTGCGGCAAATTGAAAGGAATGGGTAGCGTCTCATGCAGGCCGTGGTTGCCAAGGTAGGCCAGATTGATCACCATGTCATTGGCCGGCTGCCACTGCACGTCCAGATTCCAGTTCTCGGAATAGGGCAGCTTGTTGCGCGGATCATAGCCGCCAAAAAGAAATGGGGTTGAGCCATTCATCAAAGCCGCGATGTTGGGCAACTGCGCGGCGAAGGCGGCTGGGCTGTTCGGCGGGGGCGCCGGAGGAGTGGTTCCAAAGGGGTTGCTGAAGGTATCACTAGGGGTGCCCACCACCTCCTGGACAAAGGGCGGCTGGAGGGTCACGCCAAAGGGGCCATTGAAGCCGAACCCGGCGCTGGGGGAGAACTCAGAGAAAAACTCCCCGCGATCGTAGTACAGGCCAAAGCCGCTGCGGAGCACCACGTTCTTCACGAACGATGGACTCCAGGCAATGCCGACGCGGGGAGCAACTCCCCATTGCCGGCCTTTCAGGGTGGAATCGCTTGCTCCTGGCGTGCCAAATCGCTTATTGTTGCCGGCCACGATGAGTCCGTCGTTCACAATGGTGTCGGTGGCAAAGTCATACTTGTACGTCGAAGGATCAAAGTTAATCAGGTTGCCGTTGACCTCGGTAAGAGGTCCATCCCAGTCATAGCGAACACCCAGACTGAGATTCAGGTTTTTGGTCAGTCGAAATTTATCCTGCACGTACATGCCGAGCTGTTTCGCGCGGTAGTAGCGGCTGGTTGGTCCGTTGAAGAGCTGGGTATTGCCCAGGCCTGTACGCAAAGTGCCGGTCATAAAGTTGAGAAAGTTGTTGAAGCCTATGGACGCGACTTCACTTGCTTTATTGATAATATTCAACTGCGAGTAATCAAAGTTGCCGCCAAAAGCAAGCGTGTGGCGTCCCAGGACCCAGTTCACATTGCTGGTAGCTTCCCACTGGTTCTGAAATGAACCGGTGTCAGAGAAGTTGGATGCCCGCCCGATATTGAAAGCGTTTGCGCTCACGCCTGAGCCGTCGCCGATCGAGTTGATGAAGATTCCCGGAAACCGGGTGCTGCCGAAGAGATTGATGCCGGCGTCAGAGGGCGCTAGTGCCTGGCTGGTAGTAGAAAACACGCGCTGACGCATGAAGCCAAGCTTCTGGTCCCAACTCACATTGGACCCCAGGCTGGTGACGTTCTGGAGTGACACCACCTGGCTGCCCGCCTTTAACAGTTGCGGAAATCCCAGCGTGTTAGTCCCGTTTGTGAATGGAACGGAGGTGGGATCATTCTGGAAATAGTATTTGGTGAAAAGCTGGTCCTTGCTGTTAAAGACGTAATCAATATTGCCGTTGACCTGGTGGGCCATAAAAGTCGAAACCGGCCCAATCAGCGTCTGGTCTGCAGATCCATTCGGATTGATGGGACCGGCAGGGGGAATAAGAAGTTGTCCGCCCGGCAATTTGAACTGCAACAACTTGATGGCAACCGGATCGAGCGGCTGGGCCGGCGGTGCGCCGCCGTTCAGAGATGCTGCCAGGTTGTTGAGGCCGGCCAGGCTGCGGTCACTCGTGAGTGCGGTAGGGACGCTTACGCCCAGGAGTCCTAAAAGCTGATCGTGCACGCTGGTCCATTGATACGAACCGAAGAAGAACAGCTTGTCCTTCACGATGGGACCGCCTACGGCTCCGCCAATGATGCCTCGATGCAGGGGCGGCGGAATTAATGCTGGAGGAATGGTGGGATCCTGTTTAAAGAAATAGGGGGCCGCATTCAAGGCGTCGGTTTGCCGGTATCCGTAGACTTGTCCGTGCAAAGCGTTTGTCCCGGAACGCGTCTGGACCTCGATGTGCGCGCCGGCGTTTGCGCCCTGGGAGGCATCGTACATCGAGGTATTGACCCGCAACTCCTGAATGGTTTCCTGCGGAGGAGATGGCAGGGCCTGGCCGATGGCATCGTAGACGGAAGTGTTGGTTTGGATCTGGCCTCCCGCCAGAAAGTTTTCTCCCGTGTTGAGCACGACGCGGTTCGCGCCCACCTGGCTGGACGATTTTCCACTGAAGAGATTGGTGGCCAGGACCGAGTTCATGGTGAAGCTGTTGCTGGTGTCGCGCTGGCCGTTGACCCACAGGCTCTGGTTGCCGAGGCCGGCATTGGTGTCCGTGCCGCCAAGGAAATCGGCGTTGGCGCCAGGACTGAGGATGGCCAATTGGGTGAAGCTGCCGGTGCCGAGTGGCAACGTTTCAATCTGATCGCTGCCCAGGATGTACCCGTTGGTGGTGTCTACGCTGTTCAACAGCGGGGTCGCGGTGACTTCAACGGTGCTATCGCTGCCACCCGGCTGAAGCTTCACATTCACGGTGCTGGTCCGGTTGGCCTGCACCAGGATCTTGTCGTGGATCTCTTTCTTGAATCCCTTCTGCTCGAAGGTCAATGTGTAGACTCCGATGGGAAGATCAGGAAAGAAAAACGAGCCGTCATCCTTGCTGATTGCTGTTTTTTTGAAGCCGGTGTCATTGTTCACCAACTGGACTTCACTCTTGGGTATTACCGCGCCCGTAGAATCAGCTACCGTACCGGTGATCGCGCCCAAGGTTTGCTGGGCGGCAACTGGAACAACAGACAAAACCAGAATCAAAGCACACAACGGAGGAAAGAAACTCTTAGGGAACATATGCGACCTCACTGCAAGGGGAGTTACAGGACGGGAAATTTTACCTCTGGTTTATTAACAATGCGTAAAAAGTTGTGTTAAGGAGCGCACCGTTTTTGAGGCAGCGATGGTTCGCAGGCTGAATACCTTCAAAGCGGAGGAAATGAAGACACCCGCCACGGCGGGCAGGCTACGAAACCGCGAATTGAAAGTATTGGCCTTACTGTCTTTTGGCGGAGGTGTTGGAAGCAGGTGTGGTGGTTGCGACGGCATTGCCTGGGGATTTGGTGTCCAGATTGATCAGATCGCTTTCGTGGTTCGGTCCCAGTCCCAGCTTGATGAGGGCGCGGGAGTCGGGTGTGACCTTCGACTGCCATCCGTTGTCTGCCTGATAGCGCGGCATGGCTGATTCTGAGCGCGAATCCCAAACGCCGGTGGGCTTGCCATCAAGATACTTTTCACGGATCAGCGCTTGCTGGATCTGGGTGGCGCGGGCGGCATCAATCTTCTGCTGTCCATGCCGC
This sequence comes from Candidatus Angelobacter sp., assembly GCA_036522215.1. GTDB lineage: Bacteria > Acidobacteriota > Terriglobia > Terriglobales > Acidobacteriaceae > Angelobacter. The sequence goes on from DATDGH010001047.1 coordinate 3,549, forward strand.
TTCCAGGCGCCTTTTCTTGAGCGACGGTGTTTGGAACTCTTGCCATGGACGGCCTTGGCGCCGGTCTTCGACGTGGATGTGGTTTGCTTCGTGGACGGAGGAGTGGCCGAACCTATGCCGCAGAACAGAACAACAACGAACGTGGCCAACACGAATTGTCGTATTGACGAATGCAATCGAATCATCAGAGCATTTATCGGCAGCCTGACCCTTTGGTTCAGACTGATCATTCGCTTCGCTCACCTTGGACTGAAGTCCAGGGCTTCCACCTTTACAAATACGGGCCATCTGAAACGAAGTTTCAGACGGTGGAATCATCCCATGTTTGATGCTGCTGGTCTAGCTATATGTTGACCACCCCAGGTTACGGAAGGGTACCTGACAAAAAGATGGTGGCCCCATTCTGGCCCCGTCCCCTACGGACCAGGAAGGCTACGTCTTGCCCGCTCTTGAGCTGACTGGTTAGCTTCTTGAACTCCTCTTCATTATTGACCGGCTGTCGATTGACCTGGAGGATCACGTCTCCTGAGAACACTTGAATATCATCACCAAAGGAATCGGGCTTTACCTCGGTCACGACCACGCCTTTTCCCTCCGGAGTGCCTATCCGCTGCGACATTTCCGGCGTTATGTTATGCACGGCAATGCCCAGCTTGGTGGGGCTCGGCTTGCTCTCGTCGGCGGTTTCTTCGCTTTCCTCGCTACGGTCGGGAAAGAGCTTGGTACGGTCAGCCACGGTAACTTTGGCGTCTTTCTGCGCGCCGTTGCGCACGAAGGAAAGGTTCACCTTGCTGCCGGGCTTGGTAGAGGAGATCACGCTGATCAACTCATCGCCAGTCTTGATGGGCTTGCCGTTGATGGCGGTGATAGCGTCGCCGGTCTGCAAGCCGGCCTCTTCCGCCGGAGTTCCAGGACGCACGGCGGAGATGACAACGCCTTCCCTCACGCCATAGACGCGCGCCAGCGCGGGGTTCGGCGCCCCATTGAACTCAACGCCGATGGAGCCGCGGGAGACCTTATGCTCCGGCCCGGTAAGCTGGATGTAGACCTCGCGGACAGTATTCGATGGCATCGCAAATCCCACGCCCTGATAGCCGTAAGTCTGAGTGAAGATCGCGGTGTTGATGCCAATCACTTCACCGGTCATGTTCACCAGCGGCCCGCCGGAGTTTCCGGGATTGATAGCTGCATCTGTCTGGATGAAGGATTGAAAACTACGTCCGGGATTGATATTGCGGCCTTTGGCAGAAACGATTCCCGCGGTTACTGTCTCTTCCAGATTAAACGGGCTGCCGACGGCCAGGACCCAGTCACCAACTTCCATAGCGTCGGAGTCGCCCAGTCTGGCAGGTGTAAGCGCATGATCTTTGGGCGGCTCAATCTTGATGACAGCGAGGTCAGTCTCGCGGTCCACGCCCACCACTTTTGCATCGTGCAGCATGCCCGGCGGCTCATCCTTGAGTTTCACGCGAATGCGGTCGGCGCCATCCACCACGTGGAAATTGGTCACGATGTAGCCATTGGCATTCATGATGATGCCGGATCCCAGAGACTGTTCACGCGCGCCACCGCCGGGAAGGCCGCCCCCTTCATCGTCGCCGCCACCCTGCCCACCAAAAAAGCGATCAAAGAAATCCTGAAATGGATCCTGACCGCCACCATCCGGTGGAGTGCTGCGATCAGGTCGGCGCCCGCGGCGCCGCGGCATTTGCTGCTGTTGCCGGGGGCTGGATTCCGAATTGACATTAACTACGGATGGCTCCAACTGCTTGGCCACCTGCCGGAAAGTGTTGCTGAGTTGTTGCGGAGATTGCATGGGCAGCAGAGTGGCATCCGCAGATGGGGTAGAGTTCCCTTTGACGCCGCTTTTGCTCACAACCGTGCCAATCAAAATACCTACGGTCAGGGTCACTAAGATGACCAGAGTAGAAAGCCACCGCTGGGCCTTAATACGGGCGAAAAAAGCGGCAAAAAACGAGTTCATAACTTAACGTTCCTCCGAGCCTTGGTGCAAAGACCATTATAAATGCGGGAGTGCGACTACATATAGCAGGTACTTGCTTAGACGCTCAGGAGGGGAGTTTCGTTACCCCGGGGGCCATCAGGTGACCGCACGTGATCGGGTGATCGGAAAGCCCCACACCTCTCCCCGTGCCTCATAACCCAGCTTTCTATCTATTTTACCCTTCGGCCAGGGCCTGTTCGGACCGGGCTACGTTCCCTAGAAGTTCGGAAACCAGCACGCCGGCCAGGATCAGCAGCGCGCCTGCGCCGGCGCGTATTCCAAGCCTTTCATTCAGCGCTACAAACGATGTCAGCCAGGCAAAAACTGGCTCCAGGGTGAAGATGAGGGCGGCATGGGTGGCCGGAGTAAATTGCTGCGCCCAAGCCTGCACGGTAAAGGCGACAGCCGTCCCCAGAATGCCGGTAACCAGGATGGCCGTAACTACCGTGGCAGAAAGTTGCAGGTGAGGGCGCTCCAGCAGGGGCGTGGCAATGGCCGTCAGAAGCGCAGCGGTGGCCATTTGGAGCACTGCCATCTGCTCAAAGGGGAAGCGTTGGCTGGCTCGCCCAATGAGAATGATTTGAAAGGCGAAGCCAAAAGCGCAGGCGATGGTAAGCAGGTCACCCAGATTCACATTGGCAAAGTCAGTGATTCCCTGCCGCCCGGATGGTACCGTCATGAAGGAAAGCCCGACAAAGGCAATAAGAATGCCGACAGCGCGCCAGGGATTGATGTGCGCTTTCCAGATGATGATCAGCAGAAGCGGCACAAGCACCGTAGAGACGCCAGTGAGGAAGGCTGACTTTGATGGTGTGGTCAAATGCAGGCCGGTGGTCTGAAAGGCGTAACCCAGAAATAGAAAAACTCCTACGCTCCCGCCAGCCCACAGCGCGGGACGGGTAAACCGCGAAAGCTGACGGCGATAAAACAATGCCAACAAAACCGCTGCCAGCGACATCCGCACTGCATTGAAGAGGAGGGGCGAGGCGGAGAGCAGCGCTTTTTTGATCAGGACAAAAGTCGAGCCCCAAATCAGCGTCATCAGGACGAGAAGAATGTGGGCTTTGAGGGAGCGAGAAGAATCGGGTGGTCGCCGTGATCTGGTGATCTGGTGATCGGTTTCGACGGTCGGCATTGTTAGCAATTCTACGACGCGTTTTTCTGTTCGGCTTTCTCGACTTCTTTGTCCGTGGGCTTAGGGAATTCGAAGACGCACTCTTCTGGCTTCTTGTCCATCCTCAGTCCGACGAAGACTGGGGCGCGCATTTTGATCTCGCCGGATTCATCGGGGTGGGTCCATTCGGCGAATTTAATCTCGGCCACCAATTGCGGTTTGAGCCAGTGGGCGGCACGACCTCCGGTATCGATCTTTTTGCCGAAAGGATTTTTATCGGTCTCCAGTTTTTTCAGCTGCTTCCAGAGCGCAGCCTGCGCCTTGCGATCGAAACCAGTCCCAACATTTCCTACGTGCACCAGCTTCCCATTCTGGTTGTAAAGTCCAAGAATGAGAGAGCCGAAATATTCTCGGCTGCCGCGCGGCTCAGTGTGCCCACAGATCACGGCCTCCTGGCGGCGGCTGACCTTGATCTTCAGCCACTCGCGTGAGCGCTTTTGCAGATACAGGCCGGAGCGCAGCTTGGCGATGATCCCCTCTAATCCTTTTTCTTGTGCCACCTCGAACAGGCGCGTGCCCTCTGCAGGATGGTGGTCCGAATAGCGGAGCAGGCCATCGCCTCGGGGGATGATTTGCGCCAGCAGGTCTTTGCGTTGCTCCAGCGGCACGCGCATGATGTTGTAACCCTCGAGATAGAGCAGATCAAAGACGTAATAGACAATAGGAACACTCAGATCCTTTGCTCCGCGGGCTTTTCCCGGCTTGGTCAGGCCGGTGCGCTGCTGCATCAGGCTGAACGACGACCGGCCCTGCTCATCGAGGGCAACGATTTCGCCGTCGAAGATGGCGGTCTCTATTGGAATTTGTGCCAGGGATTTGGCGATCTCGGAAAATTCAGATGTCAGATCATTCTGGTTGCGAGAGAGCAGCTCGGCTTTGCCCTTCTGCAAATAGCTGACTGCACGGTAGCCATCCCATTTGATTTCGAAGAGCCATTGCGGATCGTCAAACGGGTCTTCCACCAGCGTAGCCAGCATGGGGTGAATGGTCCGGGGCAGCCCTGCTTCATGAGCGCCCTTTAATTGTGCGAGCGCCGCCTGGAGGTTTGCTGTTGCCGGCGGCTCTTTTTTTTTACTGCTTGCCGCTTTTGCACTCCCGGTGGGCGTAACCATTTTTGCGGTAGATGCGCGGGCAGCCTTCTTGAGTGAATCCTTCAGCCACTCAGCGCCTTTGCGGGGTGCGGCGGCGCGATTGCTCTGCCATTCAGCCGACCCGGAATCAGCGGCGATTTCATCCAGTTTGCGGCCGGTCAAGACGGATTTGTCGAGCTTCTCAACATCGAAACCAGGCTGGGCAAACTCATCGCGTTTTTTGATGAGAAGCCATTCAGTGCCCTTTGATCCGGGGCGGCGGGAGCGCATCTTGGCCAGAACAAATTCACCTTTGAGCTTGCTGCCGTGGAGGATAAACTTCACATCGCCTTTGCGCAGCATGGCGGAGGCATCGCCCAGCGGCTCCCATGATCCGGTGTCCCACACCATGACGGCGCCGGCGCCATAGTTGTCTTGCGGTATGTTGCCCTCAAAATTCACGTACGATACGGGATGATCTTCCACCTGCATGGCCAGGCGCTTGTCTGCTGGATCAAGCGATGGGCCTTTGGGAACGGCCCACGATTTCAAAACCCCATCCATCTCCAGACGGAAGTCATAGTGCAGATGCGAGGCGCGATGCTTCTGCGCCACAAAGCGATGTCCTTCGCGTGCTTCGACTTTGGGTGGCGGCTCCGGCGTCTGATCGAAGTGCCGTTTGCGTTTGTACTCAGCTAACGCCATATCAGTTTGGATGCGGGTTCAAGCAACTGGCAAATAGCAATCAGCAATTGGC
>DATDGH010001048.1:0-7363 GCA_036522215.1 Candidatus Angelobacter sp.
GTTCAAGCGTTGATTTCTGCTGCCGCGGAAAAGGAAGTGATTGCCGTTCTGGAACTCACCGCCCGCTTTGACGAGGCCTCCAATATCCGCTGGGCGCGCAGCATGGAAGATGAAGGTGTCCAGGTCTACCACGGCGTGGTAGGCCTCAAGACCCACTGCAAGCTGGCTCTGCTGGTCCGCCACGATCCTGATGGAGTGACCCGCCGCTACGTTCACATCGGCACCGGCAACTACAATCCCACCACCTCGCGCTTCTACACGGACTTGAGCCTGCTTACCGCCGCGCCCCAGATTACCTCCGCTGTGCATTCCGTCTTTAACTACCTCACGGCTTACTCGGAAGCCCCCAGCTACTCTCCGCTCACCGTCTCGCCTATCAACCTTGCCGCCTCGACCTTGGAATCTATTCAGCGCGAAGCCGACCATGCGCGCTCTGGTCGTCCGGCAAGAATCATGGCCAAGATGAATGCGCTGCTGGACAAAAACGTGATTGAGGCTTTGTACCGCGCTTCCCAGGCGGGAGTGAAGATCGACCTGATTGTTCGCGGCATGTGCTCCCTGCGTCCCGGCGTGCCCGGAATCAGCGACAACATTACCGTCCGCAGCATCGTGGGCCGGTTCCTGGAACACAGCAGGATTTTTTTCTTTCTCAACGGAGGAGACGAGGAAGTCCATATTTCTAGTGCAGACTGGATGCCGCGCAACCTCTATGAGCGCGTAGAAGTTCTTTGCCCCGTGCTGGACTCCAATCTGAAGTTTCGCCTGAAAGATGAAATCCTGGCCGCTTACATGGCAGACAACGTGAAGTCGCGGTTCCTGGACCGCAACGGGCGTTACTTCCGTCTGCCTCGGCGCAAGGACAAAGATCAACCGGGTTTCTCCGCCCAGGATTTTCTCATCGCCGTCGCTGAAGGCACCGCCACCGCCGCCGACATTTCCGACCCGGTCGAACTGCCCGCGCGTGCGCCGGCAAAAAGGAGGAAGAGACAGAAAGCAGTACTCAGTAATCAGTAATTAGTAGTCAGGGTAATCAGCAAAAACAAAATCAGAACATTTCAGGGAACGAGATTTGTGAGCAGGCATCACTTTTTAGTCGTGCCGAGTTCAGTACATGATTTGTATCAGGGCCAGATTCATTCTTGCCAAAAGCCGGGAGCCGGGTTTTGGGGGTTGGTTTTGCTAACTACTAATTACTAACTACTTATGATTTTGTACTTCTTCCGCCACGCCTCCGCCGGCAAAAGCCTTAGCGATCCTAAGAAGGACGCGCGCCGTCCCCTGGACGAAGACGGCATCCTGCAGGCTCGCTACATGGGACGCATGCTTGCCAGCCTGGACGTGCAGGTAGATCAGATTGTCAGCAGCCCGCTGAAACGCGCCCTGCAGACCGCATCTCTGGCTGCCAATGAACTGGCCTACGAGGCTCCTATTCGCGTGGATGAAGCCCTGCTGCCGGAAAGCAATTTCGACCAGTTTCGCGCCCTGATCGCGCGCCTGAGAAAGTTCGACACCATCATCCTGGTTGGCCACAATCCTAATTTCACCGAATTTCTCAGCAAGACCATCTCTGGCCCATCCGGCGCCGCCCAGATCGAATTCAAAAAAGGCGCCGTGGCCAAAGTAGAGATGCAAGGACGCGGCGGAACGCTGGAGTGGCTGGTGGTTCCCAGGATAGCCCGCGTTCTTCAGACAAGTTTGAAGGCCAGTTCGCGGCCAAAGATCTCGCGGAAATAGGCGACTTCCTTTTCTCCCGCCCACAGTTCCAGGTCCGCTCCTCCCCGGCCTGGCTTAATGCCCAGCGTGATTTGCCCGTTGCGGCTGAAGGCCCGCAGCTTCCGCACAGAGGCGCGCCGTCCCTGGTTCAGCGCCCGAGCTACGCGCAGGATGGCGATCGATTTGATCACATCTCCTCGCACCCGCGCCGGCAGCCCTTTGATGAGCCGGTCGCTCAAGTCCGGCTTGGAATTGCCTTGAAAGCGTGCGATGGTGGCGATGATCTGCCGCTGTAACGGCGTGAACCCGAAAAGCTCAGAATGGGAAACTACGTAGAACGCGTGGCGATGCCGTCCCGCCGGATTCACATAGTTGCCTACCTCATACAGCATGGCGGCTGCGCCAATCCACTCGCGAAATTCTTTTTCCAGGCGGTGCACCGAGCGCGTCTGATCGAACAAAGCCCATGCCAGGTTGCGCACGTGCCCGGCATTGGCCAGATCAACGCCGTAGCGCCGGCTGGTCGTCAGCAGCACGTCCTCGCGGTCAGACTCCAACTGCTGGTGCGAGCGCGTGTGCCGGTCGTATTCGGCCGCCATCTGCGCCAGAAGGCCGTCACGCAGTCCTAGTGGAGAGTAGCGGAATGATCGCAGCCCACAGCCGCTCAGGAGCTCGGCATACACCGCAGCTCCGGCAATGATGATCTCCGCCCGTTTCTGGTTAATACCCTTGATGGACGCACGCTGCCGGCTGCTCAGCTTGGACAGCCGTCGCGCCAGCTTGTTGGCGGCGGCCACCGTCACCTGATTTCGCGAGAGCTTGAGCGCCTGCGCCGCCCCGGAAAGTGCCGCCGCGGTTCCTGAAGTTGCCATGGCCAGCTTAATCTGCGCTCGTGCCAACTGCCGGGGAATGCGCGCCACCTCCTCGGCAATGAATTCCTGTAAGCGCTTCATCTCCTGCTTGTTAGGGGGATCGTGTTGAAGAAATTCCTGCGTCAGCCGCACCGCCCCCAGCGGCAGTGTGACAATCTCCCGGATGTGCCCGCCGGTGGAGAGCGTGAGCTCGCAACTACCGCCGCCCAGGTCAATTAACAACATCCGCGAAGGCCGGCGGCGCAGATTGGCCACCACGCCCAGGTGAATCAGCCGGCCTTCATCCAGCCCGGAGATGACTTCGATCTGCCAGCCGGTGGCGGACCGCACCCATTCGGCGAAGATGTGGCCGTTATTGCTGTCCCGCATGGCGCTGGTGGCCACCACCCGCGTGCGGTCTACAGCGTAGCTCTGTACCGTGCGATGAAATCTCCGCAGCACCTTCAGCGACTGCGCCATGGCCTGCGGATCAAGGCTGCCGGTGCGGAACGCTGATTCTCCCAGCCGGGTGACTTCGCGGTCCTGATGCCGCGCCACCAGCCGTCCCTTGCGCAGCTCAGCAATGCTCAACCGCACCGAGTTCGACCCAATATCAACCGCAGCAAAAACCGGCATGGTGCTTTTATATTACGCACTTCGCGCTCTTCGAAAGAGATTACCTCTGTGGAAAACAAGCAAGGTTTTTTCAGCCGCGAATCAGCGCAAAGGACGCGAATGAAAAAGAATTTGTGATTGGTGGCTTTTGCTTTGGCCAACAGCCAATAGCCGAGAGCCAAAAGCTAGACTATGATGTTGCACAACATGAAAGGCCTTGTACTTCTCGTTGTGTTTTTTGCATCCGTGCCGCTCCTTGCGGCCCAGGACGCGCCACCTGATACCCAGGCGGGAAATTTTCTCTACAAGATGCCCAACGGCTGGACCCCGGAAGAAAAAGGCGACACCACAATTCTCCATGCGCCTTCGCCGCCTCGCGGCACTGCCACTTTCATCGCCATGGCTGCCGACAATATGGAGGGCGATCTGCAGAACTCTTTCAATGTGCTGTGGTCGGGGTTCAAGAACTCCTATCGCATCCTGCAGGGCGGCCAGATTTCTCCCTTGCATGGGAATGGCTACGACGCCTTTACCACCAATGCTGTGGCTACTGACCAGAACGGGGTTCGCTGGACCGTCTACGTGATGGGCGCACAGTACAAGCAGCGCATTCAAACCGTGATGTTCATGAGCAGCGTGCCGCCAGGGACCATGCTTAACGCCTACCAGCAGGTATTCACGAGGTTCGTTTCCAACCTGAGGTTCGGCGACGCGCTTCCCGGCTCGCAGGTTCCACCCGCGAATGCCGCGCCGGTGGAAGAAGCGCCGCACAAATTGCCGCCCGGGGCGCTGGAGGGAATCTACGTAGGTTTCGGTCTGGGCGCGGGCGGCCGGATGGGCACCAAGACTCTGCTTTTCAGTGCTGACGGCTGGGTGGTCAAAAATGTTCCCGAGGAAGGCATGATCGGCTTCGATTTCACCGCCAATCGTAACAATCCTGATACCAACCGGAGCTGGGTGGGCCGCTACCGCGTGCAAGGCAACCAGATCAGCATCCTCTGGCAGGATTATGCCGACGACCGCCAGGTTGTCACCCGCAACGAAAACTCCTTCAGCCCAGGAATCGATGTTTATATTCCCATGTGCCGCTGCACGGGAAAAAGGTTCTCCGGCAAATATAATTTTGGACTTGCCGGCTCGGACCAGTATATGCAGTTCTTTCCTGATGGCACCTTCGTGGATCACAAGGTGCTGGACCAGATGCTGGTGCCCAGTGCCTTTTATGACCATCCGCGGATCCAGCGCGGCTCCTATTCCATCCAGAACCAGACCATGATCTTCACCTTTGCCGATGGCCGTCGCGGCATGCGCACCTTCTACGCTCCCAAAGCCCAGGAGAAAGGAGCAGTGTTCGATTGGATTTGCCTGGGCGGGCACGATCTGTACGAAGAACACCATGTGTCAGAACCATAGGGGACAGGGGACAGGTGAGAGGAACAAAAAACAGCCATTTGGTGTTAGCCTTTTAATTCCGGCGATTTTGGCAATTCTGACAATGGCTCCAGCTTCAAATCACAAATCGAAAATCGTCAATCACAATTTCTCTGTGGTTCTCTGGTTATTTGTCCTGCTGTGGAGCATCGCGGCCATGGCTGCGCCGAAAGCGCCCAAAGCCGACCAGGTAATGACTGAGGCCAAAGCCAAAGCCACGGCCCAGCACAAAGCCATCTTCCTGATTTTTGGCGCCTCGTGGTGCCCTGAGTGCCATACCTTTGACCGTTTTCTCGCCCTCCCGGAAGTCAATGCCATCTTCGATAAATATTTTGTGGTGTCCCACCTCGACGTCTTCGAAGCCGCCGGCGCCGGCAACAAAAAGCTGGAGAACTCCGGCGGCGACCAGTTCCTGCTCGAATTTGGCGGCATCTCCTCCAAGGGCGAAGGCGGCTTTCCCTTTTTCGTAGTCCTGGACGAAAAGGCCGCGCCGCTGATCAACTCCAATCGTCCGGCGAAAGGCAAGGCGGAAGGCGACGGCATTGGATTTCCCGCCCAGCCCCAGGAGATTGCCTGGTTCCTGACCATGCTCAAGCGCGGCGCCCCGTCCCTCACTGACGAGGAGGCAAAGGTGATTCAAGGGAAATTGCTGGCGGCAGAGTAAGGACCAGGGTGCTAACCCTGCGGAACAATAACCAACAGACCCCTTCAGAACCCCACCGGGGTAACACTCCTTTTAGCCTCACCGAAGATCGTCGCGGGAGGAGAAGACCTGATGCCCCGTCACGTCTATTAACAACATATAAAACTAATATAAATTATTACTTGACAACATAATTAACAATGTGATCTACTGAAGATGGAGCCCCCAGGGGCTGCCGTAGTGTTTTGATCTTTGACAACTGAATATTGAGGCGTTCAGAAGGCGTGAATGCAGTGGGAGCCTTCTGCCGAAATCCCGGCGAGCCGTGAAAGGGTAACCTGGGGTTTTTAAGGCCGCTTTGTGGCTGAAATTCGCGTAAAACGCAGCGGGAGAGGTGTCGACAATGATGACCTGCATTTTTCCGATCACGGCGATCACCCGATCACCGGGGTCCCCATCACGCCGGTTTTGGGTGATGGGGTTGAGGTCACGCGCGATCACCCGATTGCTGACGCCATTAAAATCCTTGCCGGAGAAGTCACAGATGGTTCAACAAGGTCTGCCGTTGGCGGGGCTGTTCCCTGGATCGCAGGTAGCGCTACCAAAACCTCTCTCGCTACCTCTGCCGCTACCAGGTTTTCCTCTTATTATCAATAAGTTAGAGGCAAGGTAGCGGCAGTAGCGGCAAAAAGGCTTTTCTATTGAAAAATGGCGCAAATTTGGCAAAAATTGCACTACAAAAGGTGCAATATAATTTCCGGTTTTTGTAAATCTGCGGCAGTCCGCTTGAATCAGCAGCAGAATGGTGTTGCGGTTTGCTTTGGTGTTGCTCTGAACCAGAAGCCAGAACCTATCCGTTAATTGCTAGAATGCCCGCATGAGCGCAGCCGAGAACAAACTTCTCTTGCAACAGATTTTTGCTGAGATGGCCAAAGGCAATTCCAGGCCTCTGGTCGAAAACATGACCGATGATTTCTCCTGGACTGTCAGCGGCACTACCAAATGGTCGCGGACCTATGCACCTAAACAGACTGTCCTCAGCGAACTCTTTCCCCCGTTGCGCGCGCACATGGCGGACCGCATCAAGACGATTGCGCAGCGCTTTATTGCTGAAGATGACCTGGTCGTGGTCGAGGCCCGTGGCAGCAACACCACCACTTCGGGCAAGCCTTATAACAACAGCTATTGCTTTGTCTTTCGTGTCGCCGACGGCAAGCTCAAGGAAGTTACGGAGTACATGGATACTTTTTTGGTAAACGCAGTGCTGGGAGAAGAGCCAAAGGCGAATGGCTAGGTTTTCTACGCGCTTTGCGCTGCCGCGCGGGACATCTGAACCGAGACTGGTTTCTTTTTGCCCGGCGGGACGCACGCGGTGAGCAGGTTGAGGGCGGCGGTGGTCGCGGCGGAAAATTTGGCGGCCAGCAGGGAGCGGATCTCGATCAACAAGGCGCAGTTGATGCGGTCTTCGAACTGTTTTTCGGCGCTCTCGGCCAGCATCTCCCAATCGTGCCATTCACCAATTGCGTCCTGTACGCTCTTCACCCGCTCTACAAATTCTTTTTGCTCCGGAGACTCGGCGGCCAGTTCAGCGCGATAGCGCAGCAGCTTGAGTTTGATGCGGAGTTCATGCAAACGCGCCGGCTTGAGCACCTGGCGCGAAGAGTATTCCTCAGCCAGTTCGGAGAGTTCCTTCTGCGCCGCTTCCAGAGGTGCGCCGCCATTGTCGGGCACGTCGGTGACGGCCTTTTCTGTCACGCGCTCCAGCCGCTTGAGGAACTTTGAGGTTTCCAGCTTTTTGAGCGCGGCAATGAGCCGTTCTGCCTGGCGCGCGCGCTTCTTCTTCAGCTCTTCCAGCAGCGCCCGGCGGTCGGCAGAGGCTGAGCGGTTGCCGATGGAGCCCAGCAGTCCTATCTGGATATCCAGGTCGCGGACCTTGCCCGCGCGCTTGCGCAAGACTTGCAGTTCATCCAGCGCTTTTTGCTGCTTTTTTCCCAGTTCAGGACGAGTGAAGCCGACCAAAGTCTGTACTCTGCGGATGGTAGTGCGCAGGCGGTGAACGCTTTTTTCGGTCACACCTTCAGGGAGTTTTGCGACGAACTTCGACAGGTCG